>JAAYKX010000063.1 GCA_012522155.1 Bacteroidales bacterium | reverse complement strand
ATATTGCGGAAGATATTGGTGTTGATGACGGTCTTTATGTTCCTTTTGTCTTTTTCACTCCCGATTCTGACCATGATGTTCTCCTTGCCGTCAAATCTCTCGTTGTAGTAGATGTCCACCGGTGTGCGGCCTGTTCCGTTCTTGTTCACATACCAGAAGGACGGTTTGATTCTGATAGAATCGTTATCATTAAAATAGTTGCCAATGGTGTTCAGTTCGAATTTGAATCCGTATCCGGTTTTCAGCGCACCGTAATTTTCATGGTTTGGATGGCTTCCTTCCATCAGCGGAAGGTTATAAATCGATTGGTTTCCGGTCAGCAGCCAGTTGTCAAACGGGGAGGTATAGCCGCCCACTGTAAAGGATTTCCCGGTATGTACAGCGCTTCCCGTTCTTACCCTGAATATTGGTTCCCACAAAGGATAGTCATGCATGTCTGTAATTCTGAAGTTATAAACCTGGCCAACCACTCTGACAGTACTGTTACGGTATGCCACATAGTTTTCATAATCCCTGTTCGCAAGCTTCTGCTGTTCTCCTTCAATTGTAGGATTATTGATAACATCATCCGGAGCGTTGATAGCCACCGTTTTGAATTTTACCGTGTATTCTCCTTCATCGACCCAAACAGGCAGTTCAATATTGAACTGTGTATGAGCCTTGTTCACCTCAACCCATTCACCGCCCCTGGCCGGGTGTTTCTGACCAGTCTCATCAAGGATGTATACATCAAATGGGAACTGAACATACTTTTTGGCTGTATATTTTGTATAATCATTTCTCATGTAGCCCTTGATATTCAAATGCATGGGTTCGGCCGTATCCTCCGCGTTCTCGGGCAAATCATCTGTTTTAAACCGAACCTTGTCTTCCCGTCCCAGGGCCATGTCGGAGCAGCCGGTTATTGCTCCGCCCGCAGCCTGTGAGTGATCTGCATCATGCCATATTCCAGAATTACAGATAACAGGGGTATGTATCTTTACAGAATTTATATCCGGGATTTCCCTTTCAATAGTTTCCGACCTTATGGGATTGATTGAATTGGCTAAACGTTTGTATATTACATGCACGGTAGTGGGATATATACCATTGGGTGTTTTCTCCGGTATCATTAAGTTTTCCTTATATAATACATCCTTATTTGTGTTTTCTATATCGGGAAAAGAGACGGGTGCAGGAGCGTTTGCCGTATGTTCCGCATTCGACAGGATGGTAATGCCTTGTATTGAATCATTTACATTGCTGTCAAATTTCAATGAATCGTTCTTTACCCGGAATTGTCCAATCTGACTATTTGCAGCATTGAACAGATTCTCATCGGGAATATCGGATTCATCATGATATTCGGAGTTTATTGTGCGTAGCGGCAGTGTTACTGTATATACCCCGTTTTGCTTTGGAATGGAGTCAAAGGGGTTACTGACGATTCCACCCTCCTGAGTGAAAGTAACCCCGGGTTTGCAGTATTCACTGTCATTCACTTCAACCGTAACCTTACCACCATTAAGAGCCCCGTTTTCCACAACCGCCTTTTCAAGCTCATGAATCTCCAACCTGTTGATTGTCCAGTAGGAGTAGTTCCTGCGGATAACATAGGGTTTTGTAACTGTTATGCTTGTTGAATGTTGATCATATTCAATAGTGGTTTCATAGCGATATCCGTCACAATCCGGACAGCTTTTCGCAGGATCATCGGGATTTTTACCGGTTCCATCGCATTTTGAACAGAATTCATTTCCGGTTCCGTCACAGTCGGGACAGTCCTGGGTTGGATTATCGGGATCATTTCCTGATCCGCCACATGTTCCACACTTATCCGTCACGGTATATGGATCTTCCCAGTGAAACTTATAGGTTTTTGTAACATTGACGGTATGTTTTACAGGCCCTTCCTTCTTTTCATACTCAACTTCTCTTAAGTAATTCTGTGCAATAATGTTCGCATACATTTCTTCTGTTGCAGGTATGCCCAGGGTT
>JAAYKX010000375.1 GCA_012522155.1 Bacteroidales bacterium | reverse complement strand
TGGATAGGACGGGCTGGGGACAGCTGCTGCGCACCTGCCCACAGCCCTTGGATAACCCGCTCACCCCCAGCAGAAAGAGGACATTTCTAATTGGCAGAAAAGCGGACATTTCTATTTTGCGTTTACAAAACGCCGCGCCGGAGTTCCCGCGTCCCCGCTCCTTCTGCTACACTTCCGCGGGCGGGCCAATTCTCCGAAAACCAGATTTTCGGACCAAGATTTTCGGACCACGCAGAGGAACACGCATGAATCCACTGTTTTTTTACCCCGGCATGCTCTTACTGGGCGCGGGCGTAGGGCTCATGAGCTGTGCCCTTGGCCTGGGTGGCGGGATCCTCATGGTCCCCGCATTTCTTGAATTTGTGCCGGGCATGGACCCCCATACCGCGAAAGGCACCAGCCTGCTCATCATCGTGTTCGTGTCCGCAGTCAACGTCTGGCGGCTCAATCAAGGCTATACCGACTGGCAATGGCGTCTTGCCATCCAGACTTCCTTCGGCTCGGTCGCCGGAGCGTATATCGGCGGATGGGTCACGCAATTTTTTGATGACCGTATCGTCACCTGGATATTTATCGTCCTGCTTGGCCTTGTCGGCATCCGCACATTTTTCCTCGAAGCGCCCCGGGTGTCCAAAGACGAGGTTCGTTCGCGCGACACCCTGGCGATCTTCATCGGCTTCGCCATGGGTATTGCGTCCGGGCTTACGGGCGTCGGCGGCGGTGCCGTACTCGTTCCCCTCGCCCTGATCGCCGGCATCACGTCCAATGAACGCGTCGTGGCCCTGGCCAATATGGTGATGGTGCCGACCTGTATCGCGGGCGCCTTTGCCCACATGCTCCAGGAACCGAACCCTCAGATCGACCTCCCGTTTTCCGTGGGCAAGGTCAATCTGGCGCTCACGCCGCTTGTGTTTCTCGGCGCCCAGGCCGGCGCTCCCCTCGGAAAATGGGTCAACGAGCTGCTCAAACTCAAAGTCCGCCGTGTAGTCATGGGACTCGTCCTGATCCTCATCACCGCTCGCCTGCTCACCCGCGTCCTCTGAAACAGGGCTGTATGGAATGACCCCGTTTTTTCTGACAGTTGAGCAGGGCCTTTTTTGAGTCTGGATCTGCCCCGACGTCAAGCAGAAAGCAATCCCTGTGTCTGCCCATCTGGATTATATAGGTACCCCCACGCGCTGCGTAGCATAGATAAACTAGGGAAGCCCACGCGCTGTGCAACCTGGATAGATTTGGGCAGCTGGCTTTAACGTTCCTAAAACCTTGCCAAAAAAACTCACCCGGTCGAGCTGGGGGCATCGACACACCCAGCTAAAACAAGAACGTACGCGAATCCAACAAAAATCTTGGGAAGGGTTCTGGAATTCACCGGCTTGCTCTAGTTCTCACGCTGGGGTACCATGGTGCCCTGACGCAACTAGATGGGGAGGATTATCGCAATGGCCGTCAATCTCATGAACACGATCAAAGGTTCCCTGCTCGAAGATTTCTTTCCCGAGGGATGGGATCTTGAGATGTGGGACAAATGCGCCGCCGTCTCGCCGAAAAACTTCGCCAAACCCGAACGCTGGTGGAGCAAGAAATTCCAGCTTGTGAGCTGCCCGTCTCTCGGCGATTTCGACACCATGATGGGGCATGAAATCGCTACGGAGATCCGCAACGCCCGTGACGCAAAAAAACAGCTCATTCTCATCCTTCCTGTGGGGCCCATGGGCATGTACAAGTGGGCCGGCTTTTTCCTCAAGGAATGGGGTGTGAAATGCAACCATGTCCACGGGTTCAACAT
>JAAYKX010000062.1 GCA_012522155.1 Bacteroidales bacterium | reverse complement strand
GGAGGGCCGCATGCAGGCTATTTCGCCACCAGGGAAGCCCTGAAAAGGAGTATGCCGGGAAGGATAATAGGTGTTTCCGTTGATGTGCATGGCAATACTGCACTGAGGATGGCACTGCAGACACGTGAACAGCATATAAAGAGGGAAAGGGCTACATCAAATATATGCACGGCACAGGCATTGCTTGCCACAATGTCGGGGATGTATGCACAGTATCATGGTCCGGAAGGCCTGAAAAAGATTGCATCTCATATCCACAGGTCGGCATGCACCCTGAATGATTCCTTAAAGGAACTGGGCTGCAGGCAACTGAACAGGGTGTTTTTTGATACTCTTAAAATTGAACTTCCTGGAAACATTTCTTCTGAAAAAGTAAGGGATCTGGCCCTGGCAAAGGCTTATAATTTTTATTATCCGTCAGACGGCTCGGTAGTAATAAGCACTGATGAGATCACCAGTCTTGAAGAAATAAATGTTATCACTGCCATATTCGCGGAGGCCTGCGGAAAAGAGACAGTTGTCAGGGAGGAGTTGTGCAGCTGTACAATAGCAGATGAGAAATTTATAAGGAAATCCTCTTTCCTGGAGCAGGCTGCCTTTAACAGCTATCACAGCGAAACGGAGATGATGCGCTATATCAAGATGCTGGAAAGAAGGGATTTTTCCCTTACTCATTCAATGATCTCCCTTGGATCGTGTACCATGAAGCTTAATTCCGCCACTTCGATGTTTGCCCTCAGCTGGCCCGAATTTGCAAATATTCATCCCTTTGTGCCGAAGGATCAGGCTGAGGGTTATTATCAGCTGATGGATGAACTTGGAGAGGATCTGAAAGAGATTACGGGATTTGCAGCCGTTTCCTTTCAGCCCAATTCCGGGGCTGCAGGGGAATATGCCGGCCTGCTGGTTATGCGTGAATATCATCTGTCGCGCGGTGAAGGACACAGGGATGCTGTTCTGATACCGTCGTCCGCACACGGTACAAATCCTGCCAGTGCGGTTATGGCAGGCATGCGGGTAGTGGTTGTGGAGTGTGACGAGGAAGGTAATATCGATATTGACGATCTCAGGAAAAAGACAGAGGCAAACAGGGATAATCTTGCAGGATTTATGATAACATATCCGTCAACACATGGTGTGTATGAACCCGGTGTTGTTGAAATGGTGAATATTATTCATGAAGCCGGCGGACTGGTATATATGGATGGTGCAAACCTGAATGCCCAGATGGGACTGACCAGTCCCGGAAGAATAGGAGCCGATCTCTGTCATCTGAACCTGCACAAGACTTTTGCAATTCCTCATGGCGGGGGTGGTCCGGGAATGGGACCAATACTTGTAAATGAAAAACTTGCTGAATTCCTGCCTTCCCATCCGCTGGTGGAAACCGGAGGAAACCGGGGGATAAGTGCCGTGGCAGCTGCTCCTTTCGGAAGTGCACATATTCTGACAATATCACATTCCTTTATAAGGATGATGGGAGCGGAGGGACTGACCCTGGCTGCCAGATATGCGATACTGAATGCAAATTATATTTCATCTGCCCTGAAGGATGATTTCCGGACACTCTATACAGGTGCGGAAGGCTTTGTTGCCCATGAGTTCATACTGGACTGCAGGAACTTCAAAGCGGAGACGGGTATCACCGAATCGGATATAGCCAAGCGTCTGATGGATTACGGATTCCATGCACCCACGCTGTCATTTCCCGTATTCGGGACACTGATGATAGAGCCTACGGAATCAGAATCCCTTCAGGAACTGGATAAGTTCATTGCAGCAATGAAATCGATACGCGGGGAGATTGATGAAGTGAAGGACGGCAAAGCGGACAGGGAAGATAATGTGCTCAGGAATGCACCTCATACGGTAATGGTTATTACTGCAAATGAATGGAATCATGAGTATGACAGGCAAAAAGCCGCTTTCCCTGCCGGATGGATTGTTCATAATAAGTTCTGGCCGGCAGTCGGAAGAATTGATGAAGGCTATGGCGACAGAAACCTTGTATGCACCTGTGATCCCATCGATTCCTACAGAACAACAGGTATCGCTTTCCCGGAGATTGAATTATAACCGTTGACGGGGTTTTTATACCGGATGATATTATGGGGTTTGCAGGACAGCCTGATTATCAGGTACGGGGAAAAGTCTGAAACGGAAAGCAGAAGGAATTCATTAAGCTAAATTAATAATACAAAAAATGAAAAAGATCATTCTGCCGGTGCTGGTTTTTCTGATTATCACTTCCTGCGGAGGAGGATCAGGGCAAAAACAGGCAAAATCTGGAAAAAAGATGGAAAATAACTATCCGGTAAGCCTTATGACAGTTGACCCGGGCCATTTTCATGCTGCCCTGGTTCAGAGGATAATGTATGATCAGGTTAATCCCGAAGTGCATGTTTATGCACCGGAAAGTCCTGATTATGTTATGCACCTGAACAGGATCAGGGCTTTCAATCAGCGGGCTGACGACCCTGCTTCCTGGAATGAAATAGTATATACAGGAGCGGATTTTTTTGAGAAGATGCTGGAAGACAGGCCGGGTAACGTAGTGGTTCTGTCAGGAAACAACCTGAAGAAAGCGGAATACATAAGCAGGTCCGTCAATGCAGGATTAAACGTTTATGCCGACAAGCCGATGATTATAATCCCGGAGGATTTTCCCCGGCTTGAACAGGCTTTTGAAACAGCAGCCTCGAAAGGTGTACTGATATATGATATCATGACCGAAAGGTTTGAGATCACTACCATACTGCAGAAGCTTCTTTCCATGAAGGAAGAGATATTCGGAAAGCTTGTTGCCGGATCGCCTGATGATCCTGCCGTATCCAAGATCAGTGTGCATCATTTTCTGAAGCTTGTGGCGGGAGCTCCCAACATAAGGCCCGGATGGTTTTTTGATGTTGACCAGCAGGGTGAAGGAATTGTTGATGTAACAACCCATCTTGTGGACCTTATACAGTGGGAATGTTTCCCGGAGCAGATACTGTCACCTGCCGATGTCAGTATGTTTTCTGCAAAACGCTGGCCTACAGTTATTACAAAGGATCAATTCAAGGCTGTTACGAACCTTGAGGAATTTCCCGACTATCTGCAGAAGGATATACGGGACGGAAAGCTGAATGTATTTGCAAATGGTGAAATGGTATATCAGATCAGGGGTGTCTGGGCGAAAGTATCTGTTGAATGGGAATATGAAGCTCCTCCCGGAGGCGGGGATACTCATTATTCCGTAATGCGGGGCAGCACCTGTAATCTGGTAATCAGGCAGGGAGCCGAAGAAAAGTTCATTCCCACCCTTTATGTTGAGGATATAAGGAGAGCATCCACGGATGATTTCACCGGGACACTTGAAAAAGCGCTTGCATCATTGCCCTATGAAGGACTTACAGTGGAAGCTGCCGGCCGGAACAGTCTGAAGATAAATATACCTGATGAATACCGGATCACGCATGAAGAGCATTTCGGACAGGTAACGGAAAAATTCCTGGAATATATGGAATCGGGTAAACTGCCTGAATGGGAAGTGCCGGGAATGATCACCAAATACTACACAACAACAAGTGCACTGAAAAAAGCCAGGGAGAATTAAATTGTGGTTCCGGTCATTCCTTTCCTGTACCAGGCCGGTCATGCAGTTTTTCCGATTCCGTTACCTGTACTTTTGTGCTGTTAAACAAACAAGTCCTCAATCACCATCGAGTAGAGGTCTTTAAGGGGAATCCCGGCGGCAGCTGCCTGTTTGGGAATGATGCTTTCTTCTGTCATGCCGGGTACTGTATTGATTTCCAGGAAAAGCGGCTTGTTGCCGGTGATGATGAAATCGACCCGGACAATGCCTCTGCAGCCGAGTAAATCAGCTATCCGCGAGCCCAGGTTCCGTATCTCGTCAGTCTGCTTCTCCGGCAGGTCGGCAGGAGTAATTTCATCCGATTTCCCCGGAGTATATTTTGCCTCAAAGTCAAAAAATTCATTCTTGCTTATTATTTCCGTAACGGGGAAAATTATTTTCCGTGTATCTGTCTTTACCAGGCCGCATGCAAGCTCTCTTCCCTGCATGAATGATTCAATAAGTATTTCATCACTTTCCCTGAATGCCTCTGAAACAGCACCGGCAAGTTCTCCGGCCTTGCTGACCTTTGATACTCCGAAACTTGAACCACTGTCATTGGGTTTAACAAAACATGGCAGTCCCAGCCTGTTAATAATGAAATCATTGTCAATCTGTTCATCTTTCCTTACAAGTATGCTTTCTGCCATTGCTATCTTGTATTCCTTAAGGAATAACTTGCAGGCATGCTTGTTGAATGTGAGGGCAGAACAAAATGCATTGCATCCGGTATAGGGAATCTGCAACATATCGAAATAGCCCTGGAGCATGCCATTCTCTCCGGGTTTGCCGTGAATGGCGATAAAGACGGCATCAAACCTGATAGTCCGGTCATCAACAATCAGGGTAAAATTATTTTTGTCGACACTGTGATACCTTCCTTTGGGATCCTCCCAGTACCAGTTCGTATCCCTTATGATTATCAGGTAAACCCTATAAAGGGATGAGATTATTCCGGCAACCGAGTTTCCGCTTTTTACGGAGATCTGGTATTCTGATGAGTCACCGCCGGCTACTATTGCAATGGTTTTCATTATAAAGTTGTTTTCGGATAAAAATTATATTTTCCCCGTATTATTTCCTGGTATGTATTCTCTCCACCGTGTGATCACCTGCTGCATATCATCCGGAAGAGGAGTGTCAAAAGACAGTCTTTTTCCTGTCACGGGATGATTGAATGAGAGGAGTCTGGCATGAAGAGCCTGACGGGGCAGCAGGCTGAAGCAGTTTCTTACAAACTGACGGTATCCGGAGAGTGTTGTTCCCTTAAGTATTTTGTTTCCCCCGTATTCATCATCATTGAACAGGGGATGCCTGATATAACTGAAATGTACCCTTATCTGGTGCGTTCGTCCGGTTTCGAGCCTGCATTCGACAAGGGAGATATATCCCATATCTTCAAGTACTTTATAGTGGGTTACTGCAGGTTTTCCCCGGCTTCCGTCGGGAAAGACCTGCATTATTTTTCTGTTGCGGATATTTCTGCCTATATGGCCTGTGACAGTACCTTCGGCAGGTCCGGGTACTCCCCAGACAATAGCTGTATAAATGCGGCCTGCCGTCTTTTCGAAGAACTGTCTTGAAAGCCTGTTGAGGGAGTTTTCATTCTTGGCCACAACAAGGAGACCTGATGTGTTCTTGTCTATTCTGTGAACAAGGCCCGGCCTCAGTTCGCCCGAAGAGGAAAGCGGCAGATCCCTGAAATGCCACATGAGGGCATTGACCAGTGTTCCCCTGTAATTGCCACAGGCCGGATGAACGACCATTCCCGCTGCTTTGTTGACCACGATCAGATCATCATCCTCATAAATGATATCAACGGGAATGTCTTCCGGAATCAGTTCAATCTCCCTGGGAGGGTCAGGCAGGACCACCCGGACAATATCATCCGGCTTCACCCGGTAGTTTGCCCTGACGGGAATATCGTTCACGAGGATATTTCCTGCACTGGCAGCATTACGGATCCTTGTCCTGGAAGTGTTCTCGATACGTGAAAACAGGTATTTGTCGATCCGCACAAGGGACTGCCCGGGATCAACATTAAATCTGTAATGCTCATACATTTCCTGGTCTTCATCTCTTTCTTCTTCCGGCATTGCAGACATCATTTTATTTTGATGAGCCGGTTGTATCCTGCCGGTTTTCCGTTTCTGCTCAGAATAATAATATAGGCACCGGGTTTCAATGGAGAGATATCTGTTTTATCCGTCATTTTTACCTTTAGAAGTTCTTTTCCGTTGAGATCAAAAACCGATACATCATACTGATCCGTTTCCGGCAGGTCTTTTCTGTCAAAAGATATATAATCCCTTGCGGGATTGGGGTGGAAGCGCAGAGGCATTCCCCGGCTATGGTAAATATTATTAACGGATGTTTTGACAGGGGGGCCGGTAACGGGTCTTATCATAAGTGTTCCGGAATGCTGTGAGGTGAACCAGCTGCCATTTATCCAGTACAGCAGGTTACCCCGGTGAGGCGTGTTGAGATCAAATCCGGCATTGAGAAAAGCTTCCGACTGTTGTTTCCAGCCGACATAAAAATTATCTTTCACGGCAACACCGGATGGCAGAAAATATGTATGAAAGCCGTTTATGTCCCCTCCCTTTTCTACTATTGTTTCCTGCCTAGTATAGATCACATCCCCCGGCAAGCCGTTATTGTCGTTCCATACCATAAGACTGAAGTTTCTCCGGTTTGCTTTCATGTAACTGTCATTGAAACAAATGCTTATAGCCCTGAGGGTGTCTTCGGTGTAAGCCCTGAACCTGACTGCAACCATTGCATTTCCTGATCCCAGCCCGTTAATGCCATAACCTGCTTCAGCCGAGCCGTCATCATAGGCAAAATAATTTTTGAATACCTGGAAATAAGTAACAGTATCATTGGTTTTGGGATCAAAATCGTCAGTTTTAAGCCATGCGCTTATTTTAAAAAGTGCGGAATCACGGCCTATGGTGTTGAATGTATAAAACAAACTGGCGTCGTAGTCAACATTTTCAAGAGGATTGATATTTGAAGCCCCGGCAGAGAAGGAGATTGCTTCTTCATTTTTGTAGACATCCCATATCCTGAAATTTCTTGTGACATTTCTTACAATGGTATCATTGTTACGGTAGCTTATAGGAATGAAATCCTCCATTTCCTGAAGGTATATTTTGTTGAAATGTCCGGGAGGCATGGATTCATGATTTTTCAGCAGTGAGCGGAATGGTTTTCTGAATGCCACATCATGAAAGATGGTATCCCTGCTGCTTCTGTTTTTATCCAGCAGCACATAGTCGATATTCCAGTGATCACAGTTGCCGATCATGGAAAGGTCTGTCCTGCCGGGACTGAGGCTGGCGTAATTGATGAACCTGAAGCGGAAGCCCGTTTTAAGGAATTTCGGATCATCTATTTTCAGCATGGCAAGTCTGAATAGTCCGGAAGAATCCCCGTGGGCTCTCCATACCGGATACCATATGTTTTCGTCAGCTGCAAAGAACTGCAGGGTAAGGGTGTCATTCTTTTCGGGCATGTCCCCGATGCCGCCGGGCTGGTAATAAAAGCTCAGCCATATATTGTCGGATGCTGTAAAATCAAGGTCTATAGGCTGTGAGGTAAGGACATCAGCCCTGAATGTTGAAGGTGAAGCTGCCTCGTACAATCTTCCTGTTCTGTCCAGTGCATCAAATGTGGCAATTCCCGTCGTGATCTGGTCCCGGGAATATGTATTGTTTATAAAAACATTATCGTCGCTCCATTTTCCGGGGTCGGGGTATACATCGCTTCCTGAGAAATCATCGAAAAAGGGAAGGGTCAGTGTTTCGGCTGAAAATGATTTTGCAGATCGTGAAGGCATGTTTTTCAGTACCGGATTTGATGTAAGGCCAATAACAGCTTCCTGACCCGTCAGATTTGTTATGAAGGCTAAAAGGATTGCGATATTCAGTATATTTCTTCTGATCATCAGGATTAATGAACCTTTCCGGCAAACATGCCTGTTGTCAGTGTTGTATCTGTTTTGACAAATGCCGAGTCTGCGGGCAGCCTGAGTGAATCGGTGGTCATCCACAGATAGATTGAGGATCCCAGCTGCAGGGTGGCATCCTCCCTGTATTCGGGATTCTGTTTGTAAACAAAGGCTTTCAGACTGTCTTCACCCGTCTGTATCGTCCTGTCAAAAATAAATGTACCCAGATTGAGGGATGCACCAAGTATTCTTCCGGCAGCCTCTTCAAGGGGCAGTCCTACCAGGTCGGGCACTGCAGTTCTCTGATTGCTCAGGCCTTTTCCCAGGACAAGGTCAATTACCGAGCCTTTCTGAACCGAATCACCGGGTGAGATTTCCTTGCCATTGAACAGCTGATTGAGGACGACATTTACGGACAGATCGGGTTTGTAGCGCAGTGTTCCCATGATCAGTCCGCTACTTTCAATCAATGAGATTGCCTGTCTTAAAGGGAGGTCAACAAGATCGGGAACAGCTGCCATCTCCGGACGAAATGCATTTATTGTCAGTGATATGGTTCTTCGTTTTTTTACCCTGAAACCCGGTCTGGGATTTTGTTCTGCCACACAGCCTCTCATGACCCGGGCTGTATATACCGAATCCACCACCTGGTATTTCATCCTGGACTTTTTGGCAAGGCCGGCTGCCGCCTCCATACTCAGGCCGGTGAAATCCGGAACCGGAACAGCCTGTCCGTGGCGTGTATATATGTTAAGGCTGATCATCAGTATAATAATTGTTCCGATGATGATCAGGAATGCTATTCCGAGCTGCTTGAGGAACAGTTTGCTGAGGATGAATTTCTTTAAGCTCATACGGACAGATGTACATTATTGATAACGCAAATGTAAGGATAAAATTATTATATAATTTATACCCTCCGGTACAGGGAGTCTCTTTCTACCGGCTCATAGCCCGCCCCGGCAATAAGAGCTGAAATTTCCGCGCCTGTCATTGAGGGGTTTTGTTCCTCTGCCCCGGCCATTGAATATATTTTTGTGGTATCATCTATGGTTCCGTCAAAATCGTCGGCACCGAAAGAAAGGCTTAACTGTGCGACAGTCTTCCCTGTCATTGGCCAGTAGGCTTTTATATGGGGAATATTGTCGAGGAATATCCTGGCAACGGCATAATTCCTCAGGTCTTCAATAATGCTTGCTTCCCCGAGCTGTGACATTTCGTTATTTGCCTTCCGGTATTTCAGAGGGATGAATGCATTGAATCCGCCTGTCCTGTCCTGCAGCATACGCAGTCTGTTCATGTGATCTATCCTGTGATTCCATGTTTCGAGGTGTCCGTAAAGCATGGTGGCATTGGACGGGATCCCCAGGCGGTGAGCCGTTTCATGGATGGCCAGCCATGACTCTGAAGAGGTTTTACCCTTACAGATCTGCTCTCTCAGTTTTTCGTCAAAAATTTCAGCACCTCCGCCGGGTATTGAATCAAGACCGTATTTCTTCAGGAGTGACAGCCCCTCCCCGGTCGAAAGTCCTGCCAGAGTGATCATGTGATCGAGTTCAACGGCTGAAAAGGCCTTGACATGCAGTGCTGGCCGGTGGGCTTTTATTTTTTCGACAAGTGAACCATAGTAATGAACATCGTGTTCGGGATGAACCCCACCGGTGATATGTACTTCGGTAACATTTTTACCGTCAAATGCCCTGACCATATCCATTATCTCGTCATGGCTGTAATCCCAGCTTTCCGGGTGGCCGGCAGGTTTACGGTAGGAGCAGAAGAGGCAATTATGGATACACCGGTTGCCTGGTTCAATGTGAAAATTACGGTTATAATAGGCATAGCTGCCATTAATTCTTTTTCTTACCATGGATGAAACAAGGCCCAGCACGGGGAGATCGCCCTTTTCATAAAGTATAAGACCTTCCTGCGTTGTTATGCGCATTCCGGATGCAACTTTTCCGGCTATTTTTCTTAGATCCCTATCACTGATATGATCAAAAATCCGGTTCATTTTTGCAGAATTAACAAAAAAGGTGCCATCATGAGGCACCTTTCCGTAGTTATTTAAAGATCAGAATCAGGCTTTGCCCCTGAGTTCCGATGAAACTGTCAGTTTTTTTCTGCCTTTTGCCCTTCTGGCTGAAAGAATCCGCCTTCCGTTGCGGGTGGACATTCTTTCTCTGAATCCATGCTTGTTTGCTCTTTTCCTTCTGGAAGGCTGATAAGTCCGTTTCATTTTTCAGAATCTTATTTTCTCTTGTTTTTATTTGAGACCGCAAATATAGCTATTTTTTGAAAAAAATGAACTAAATGGAATGTTTTTCCTTTTAGGGGACAATCCGTACAGTAAGGTAAAGGATGACTGCGTGTCCGGTAATACCGGGTGAGGACCGGGTGTGGAAGAAGGTTGCCGTCAGTGGCAGCAGGGGTTTTAACCGGGAAACAGCAGGGTTCTTAACCGGGAAGCAGCAGTGATCATACAGCCGATGCCGGAAGGAAGATTATTCTCTTTGTTTCAAAGAAGGGTTCTGTAAAGAAATTTTTTATATCCCATATTCTTATCTTATCCCTGTATTTGTCCGCTTCTTTTCCGAAATCTCCTCCTTTGAGATAAATGATTCCATTTTCCTGATCACCCGGCTTGTCCCGTTTCAGGTTCTTACAAGTAAGCTGCACAAAGCTGTTAAATTCAGTCACGGCCCTGCCGGTGATGAATTCATATTTTCCTTTTTCATCCTCCACCCTCTTGTTTTTGAGCTTGACATTGTTGAGTTTCAGGGCATCTGAAACGCTGCCAGCTACTTTTATCTTTTTGCCGGTAGAGTCGAGAAGAGTGAATTCTGATCCGGGGAACAGTATTGCAAGGGGTATTCCCGGGAAGCCGCCACCGGTGCCGGTATCGAGGATGCTGCTTCCCTGCCTGAAAGTGATGACTCTGGCTATTGACATTGAATGGAGTACATGGCGGATATAAAAATTATCCATATCCCTGCGGGATATGACGTTTATTTTATTGTTCCATTCATCATAAAGAGGCTTGAGACCGGATATCTGTTCCTTCTGCAGAGGCGACAGTGAAGGAAAATATTTAAATATGTTCTCCGGCATTATTTTGCCCCGGTTTTTACAAAGATGTTGTACAGAAGTGTTTTGGCACGATACAGTTGAGCTTTTACAGTTCCGATGGGTATTTTCAGTTCGGTAGCGATTTCTTCGTATGAAAATTCCTTGTAATACCTCAGTTCAATTATTTCCCTGTAGGGTGGCTTGAGCTGGGCGACAACTTTTCTGAGGGTGGCTATTTTCTGATTATTGATCAGAGTCTCCTCAGGGTCGGGAAGGTCGGACTGGATATTGGCCGTCATTGTATCCATGATGTCCCTGTCCTGGTTGACAGGAATCGGCGAAGCCTGCTTCTTTCTGATGAAATCTATGCAGTTGTTGGTAGCTATCATGAAAAGCCAGGTGCTGAATGCAAAACGGGGAGTGTAGCTGTCAATGCTTCTGAATGCCTTTCCAAAGGCTTCAATGGTCAGATCTTCTGCATCCACAGGATTATTGACCATTTTGAGAAGCATGTAATAGATAGAATCCCTGTAACGGTTCATGAGGCCTGCAAAAGCCTTTTCGCTGCCTTTTTTGGCATCTTCAACAAGAATAAGATCGGCTTTCGCTTTTTCTGAAAGCCCCGGGTTTATTTCCATTTGTTTTTACCTGATCTGGTAATTGTATTGCTAAAATAAATAACACTGTCAATCACGGGTGAAAAGATATCAAAAATTAATGAATATCCCGCAATCCCTTTCTCATTTAGTATCTTTTGTGCCTGTATCAGGACCGTCATCAGGATTATCAGCCTGAGTCCGAATATTGCAATTACAACCTGCCACAGGTTCAGGGATATGATCAGTATGATGAACATTATATAAAAGAGCATCCTGGAAAGAGGCTCACTGCCAATTATTAGTTTATGCCAGGTTTTGTAAAGAGGCGCAGAAGTAAAATGTCTTTTTTTCTGTTTTATCCAGCTTTCAGTGCTGGAACAGGGAACTGAACGCGTATGGCTTTCATGTCTGAATTCCACACATGTATTGTGCCTGGCAGCATTTGCGTTTACAAAAAGATCATCGTCACCCGATATGATATGGGTATGGCCCCCGAAGCCCCCCTTTTCGAAAAACAATGAACGCCGGTATGCCAGATTGCGGCCTACGCCCATGTAGGGTATTTTCCTGACAGCCATTCCCAGATACTGCAATGCTATCATGAATGTGTCGTAGCGGATATATTTGTTCAGTAATCCCTTCTTTTTCATATATCCGCCATAGCCGAGAACTATCTGAATGTCGTCGCTGAAATGTGATGCCATCATTTCAATCCAGCGGGGGGAGACAGCTTCACAGTCGGAATCGGTAAAAAGCAGGATTTCATTTACAGCTGCCTTGATACCTATGAACTGTGCAAATTTTTTGTTATGTGTAAAGCGGGGATCTTTGTTGATTGTTGATATTTTCAGATGCGGATAATCCGGCAGGAAGCTGCCCAGAACATCATAGGTATTGTCTTCCGAACAGTCGTTGACAACAATTACTTCATATTCAGGGTAGTCCTGTTCAAGAATGGATGGCAGGAATCTCCGGAGATTCTCAGCTTCATTTCTTGCACATATTATAACCGAGACAGGCTTTTTGTCTGTTTTTTCTTCTTCAGGAGGATACCTGTAAAGTGGTACTGCAAGGTAGAACCAGAGATAATGGAAAAGCTGCACTGCTGCAGAGAATGCAAAAATGATGAATACAACAGAAAGAAAAAGGTTGTCGTGGTATATCATTGAACTTTCGTAATCCGGACACAATATTAGCAAGATATATTTTAATTGCGAAGAATAGTTTTCAACAAAAAGCAGCGCATAATTTTCTGAGGCGGTACGGATGAATTACATTTGTGCTGTCAAAGACAGATCTTATTATGTTTGAACTACGGTCAAGGGACAAATATACAAAAGCAAGAACCGGCATTCTCAAAACCGGTCACGGAACAATTTCCACCCCCGTATTTATGCCCGTCGGAACCGGGGGAGCTGTCAAGGGGATACTTCAGCGGGATCTTGAGGAAGATCTTGATGCCAAAATAATTCTTGGCAACAGTTACCATCTGTATCTGCGGCCTGGGATGGAGGTACTCAGGGCATCAGGAGGTCTTCACAGCTTTATTTCCTGGGAAAGGCCCATTCTTACTGACAGCGGGGGTTACCAGGTTTTTTCCCTGGCGGGAAACAGGAAGCTGACGGATGAAGGGGTTATTTTCAAATCCCACATTGACGGGTCCAGGCATGTTTTTACCCCGGAAAATATTGTTGATATTCAAAGGATCATCGGGGGTGATATTATTATGGTGCTTGATGAGTGTGCTCCTTTTCCCTGTGACTACCGCTATGCCGCAAAGTCGGTTCAGCTGACACATAACTGGCTTGACAGGGCAGTTGAAAAATTTTGCAACAGTGATCCCGTGTGGGGCCACAGACAGTACCTTTTCCCGATAGTACAGGGTGGGGTATTTGATGATTTGAGAAGAATGTCTGCAGAAAAGGTTGCCGAAGCCGGTATGGCCGGGAATGCTATCGGTGGCCTCTCGGTCGGTGAGCCTGCTGATGAGATGTACAGGATAATTGAGATAGTGAATGAGATTTTGCCGGAAGACAAACCCAGGTATCTGATGGGAGTCGGAACGCCTGCCAATCTGCTTGAGGCAATAGAAAGGGGTACAGACATGTTTGACTGTGTGATGCCTACCAGAAACGGCCGCAACGGCATGCTTTTCACATCACAGGGAATAATAAACATTAAAAACAGGCGTTGGACCAGTGATTTTACCCCGATTGATCCTGAAGGAACTTCCGAAGTGAGTCTGAGATATTCAAAGGCATATCTGAGGCATCTTGTTGTTTCGGGGGAAATGCTTGGCGGACAAATAGCAAGTCTGCATAATCTGGCATTTTATTTGAAGCTGATGCGGGAAGCCCGCAGGAAAATAGAAGAAGGGGAATTCAAGAAATGGAAAGACAAAATGGTAAAAAAGGTCTCGGCAAGACTTTAAAACTGCTGAAACCCAAAATAATCGATCTGTATATTATAAGGAAATTCCTTGGGACATTTCTTTTCAGTCTTGCACTCATCCTGACGATCGCAGTAGTTTTTGACCTGTCGGAAAAACTCGATAATTTCATGGAGCATGAAGCTCCGTGGCAGGCTGTGGTATTTGATTATTATTTCAATTTTATTCCCTTTTTCGCCACGCTGTTTGCTCCCTTGTTCGTTTTTATATCTGTGATCTTTTTTACATCAAGGATGGCGGTTAACACTGAGATAATTGCCATTCTCAACAGCGGAATGAGTTTTCACAGGATGATGTGGCCATATTTCCTTTCAAGCTTTGTTATTGCCGGTGTTATTTTTTACCTGGCAAATTTTGTAATACCTCATTCGAACCTTGTCAGACTTGATTTCGAGGATAAATATTACCGCCCCAGGGGAAGGCGGATCAACATTGAAAATGTTCACAGGCAGGTTCAGAAAAATGTATACGTCTATATTGAGTCTTTCAGCCCCATATACCTGAGAGGCCGTAATTTTACCATAGAGAAATTTGACGAGGAAGGTAATCTGCTTTCAAAAATATCGGCTCCGACTGTAACATGGGATTCCGTTTCCAGCAAGTGGTCGGTTATGAACTATGTGCAGCGTGAGATATACGGTCATGAAGAGACTGTTACAAAGGGACCGGTGTTGGATACAACCCTGAATATAAAGCCGGAAGACTTTTCCCGTGATCCGGGTTTTGTCAGCACGATGACCTACAGGGAGCTCGATGAATATATTGATTTGCTGGAACTTCAGGGCTCTGAGGAGATAAAGCTGTTCAAGATAGAGAAACACCGGCGTTTTGCCAGTCCTTTTGCGGTTTTCATTCTTACCCTGATCGGTGTCTCCCTGTCCTCCAGGAAAGTGAGGGGAGGAATAGGTATGAATATAGGTATCGGACTGGCTCTGAGCTTTTCCTATATATTTTTCCAGCAGTTTGCATCCCAGTTTTCCCTCAAGGGAAATCTCAGTCCGTTTGTTGCGGAATGGATACCGAACTTTATTTACATCGCAATAGGCTTTGTGCTTTACAAAATAGCGCCGAAATAATATAATTTATCATTCAATTTGTTTAAACTTGCATGCCTGTAGCCGGGATTGCAGCATTATCAACAAGATTCACAATGGCATTTGGCAATAAGATAAGGGACTTTCATGAAAAGCGTGAAAAGCTTTTGCGTGGAGGCAGCAAACAGACTGTTGAAAAGCAGAAGGCCATGGGTAAACTCACTGCCCGTGAGCGGATAAACAGACTTCTGGATAAAGACTCCTTTACGGAATATGATCTTTTCGTGAAGCATGCGGTCCACGATTTTGATATGGGTGATACATCGCTTCCGGGGGATGGTGTTATTACCGGGACAGGTACGGTGGACGGATCTCCCGTGGCTGTTTATGCCCAGGATTTCACTGTTGCAGGTGGTTCCCTGGGGCTTATGCATTCGCGGAAAATTACCAAGATAATGGATTATGCCCTGCAAATGAGAATGCCGCTTATAGGGATAAATGATTCGGGTGGTGCAAGGATACAGGAAGGAGTAAATTCTCTTGCAGGATACGGCGAGATATTTTTCCGGAATACCATGTTAAGCGGTGTTGTACCCCAGATTTCCGTAATCCTGGGTCCCTGTGCGGGAGGTGCGGTATATTCACCGGCCCTGACCGATTTTGTGTTCGTGGTTGACAATGTTTCAAAAATGTTTATAACCGGCCCGGAGGTGATAAAGGCCGTGCTGGGCGAAGAGATAGCGATGGAAGATCTCGGAGGTGCAAGGGTTCACAGTGAGATTTCCGGGAATGCTCATTTTTTTGACGAGGATGAGGAAGAGTGCTTTGCCCGGATCAGAAAGCTTCTGGCCTTTATACCCGGAAATAATTCGGAGAAAGCAAGGGTTCTGAAGGCTGAAGAACCTCTTGCAGATCATGGTATTGACAGTATTGTACCGGATGATCCGACCCTGCCCTATGATGTCAGGGATGTTATAAAGGCAGTTGTTGACAGTTCCGGTTTTTTTGAAATAATGGAAAATTTTGCCGGAAGCATAGTAATTGGTTTCGGCCGAATTGAAGGCCGTACGGCAGGTTTTGTAGCCAATCAGCCGCTTGAAATGGCAGGAGTCCTGGATGTTGATTCTTCTGACAAAGCAGCCCGTTTTATCCGTTTTTGTGATGCTTTCAATATTCCTGTAATCACTTTTGTGGATGTGCCGGGTTACCTGCCCGGTGCCGATCAGGAGCATGCAGGTCTTATCCGACATGGTGCCAAAATCCTGTATTCCTACAGTGAAGCCACTGTTCCCAAGATCACGGTGATACTCAGAAAAGCTTACGGAGGTGGATATATTGCCATGGGTTCACGTCACCTCAGGGCTGATTTTGTCTTTGCATGGCCTGCAGCCGAGATCGCAGTAATGGGACCGGAAGGGGCTGCCAATATTATTTTCAGGAAGGAAATAATGTCATCCGGCGACCCGGAAGAGATGCGCAGACAAAAAATCAGGGAATACAGGAAAAAATTTGCCAATCCTTATGTTGCGGCATCAGAGGGGTATATTGATGCGGTTATTGAACCATCCGAAACAAGAAAATACCTTGTCCACGCATTGAGAGTGACGGAAAACAAGGAAATACAGCTTCCTCCGAAAAAGCATGGTTTGCCTCCGTTCTGAAAAAGATAAGGCAGCAATCCTGTGTTGTATATGCAGAGCCGGGTCCGTAGCAAACTGATGGATAAGAAAGATAAGACAATAATCCTGTGTTGTATATGCAGAGCCGGGTCCGTAACAAACTTATGAGATGAAAAAGACAAAGGAGGGAGAGATACCGAATATTGATGGAGAGATACTGAATATTGAGGAAGAGATACTGAATATTGACGGTACAGATTACAGGACCAGGTTAAGCAGGAAATTCAGGAACCGGACTCCTTTCATTCCGGCCGATCCTTTCCTGCTGACAAGCATAATTCCCGGAACAATACTGGATATCCTGGTAAAGCCGGGCCAGCAGGTAAAAAAGGGAGAGCCTCTTATAATCCTTGAGGCCATGAAAATGCAGAATATGCTTAAATCCCCGGCAGGAGGAACAATCAAAATGATAGCAGTGGGAAAGGGAGAAAAGGTTGGGAAGGGAACTGTACTACTGCGGATGGAGCAAAGTCAGAGATCGCCCTCATAAATTATCCATTGCCGGATATGTTCCGGGACTTCAATCCTGTCCCTGAATATGGCATATACCGCTGATCCGCTGCCCGACAGTGAGCTGTAAATTGCACCGGCCCTGTAAAAAGCTTCTTTTATATCCCTGATCCCGGGATGAATTTTGAATACTTATTGCTCAAAATCATTCACTATATTATCCCTCCATTCCGAAGGATGAAGTTTTACCAGTTCTTCAAGGCTGATGGCATGTTTTGCCGGAGTACAGTTGTTATACGCATCTTTTGTGCTGATCCGTATTCCCGGAAATGCCAGGATAATTCTGAATCCCTGCGGCAGGGATGCCGAGGGTTTTAATATTTCTCC
>JAAYKX010000061.1 GCA_012522155.1 Bacteroidales bacterium | reverse complement strand
GTTTCAGGGTCATGAACATGCCGGTGCTTCCGGCCTTGTAAACAATATACCATATTACACTCTCAAAGGCATGATAGAGGGGTCCGGATCAGAAAATAACAGTTACGTCACGGTAAGTATTGACCGGGATCTCAGAATAAGCATAAAGGGTTACCGCAGGGCTGAGTCGGATCAGTTTCCCCGGCTTTCTGTATCCGGCTGATACATTGTGCCTGTAACAGCTGTCACGCGGCTTCCCGCTCTCAGATACAGGGCATCAGGGCATAATAACCGTTTCCGGGAAATGCAGTTGATTTATGTAACGACAGAAAGGCTTTTTGGCGGAATTTATATCCTGATAATTCTCCTGAACGGTTCAGGCAACGTATTCCAGGGAAGTTCCGACAGTACCATCAATATCAGTATTTCCGGGCTGAAATAGGCTGCTGCAAGGACAATAGCCATGCCGTTGTTCATATAAGCGGATGTTACTGCATAGGCAATCCTGTTTTCCCTGTTCTGCCTTATGCCCATAAGATAACCGGCGACATGAAGCAGGGCAAAGACAAAGTATAATATCACGGTTTTCCAGATCAGGCTCAGGGGATTTTCCAGAAGGGCATCCCTCTGCGATGAAATGGCCACATAGACAAATGCAAAGAGAACAAAAATATTCACTGAGGTGAAAAGATGCTGTCCCCTGTTTATTAGCCGTGGAAAAATCCTTTTGCATAATTGTGCAAGTATCATGGGTGTAAAGATGAGCAGAACTATATCCCTGAATATTAATAGTATATCAATTTCAAGACCGCTTAACCCGATAATCCAGAAAAGGAGGGGGACCGTGAAGGGAGCGATAATCTGTGTTACCACGGCAATGCTCATTGCCAGCGGGATATTTCCCTTCAGCAGGTCAACCAGCGCAGGGGATGAGACTCCCGCCGGCATTGCAGTGAGCAGCAGCAGTCCGGTTGCCAGCTGCCTGTCAAAGATCATTGTAACCAGATAAAACAGGAGAGGTACAGCTATCATATAGACAAGCGCTATCAGGGCCATCAGTTTCAGATCCTTCATATTTTCAAGGACCTCAATTGCATCAATTTTCAGGAATACGAGAAAGAGCATCATCCCAAGCAGGAGCTTGAGTACAACAGGCGGAGCTTCTGATCCGAGGGGCTGCCATACTCCTGCAACAATTCCTGCAATAAGAAAAATCCAGAAATGCTTTTCAATAAATTCACTTATTTTCATCTTCCTCTGTCTGAATGACTTGTTTTTGTTATTGAGGGTATCCGGTGTTAGCAGGATCTGTCCCCGGTCATTCCGGATTGTGAATATTGTTTTCGGCTGGCGAAGATGAATATTTATTTTTTCTTTTTGAAATTCAGCGTGCAAAAATTAAATGAGAAAGGCAGCTGCATGGCTTATCAGTTTCATAAAGCTGTTGTCAACAAGTTTCTTTTCAGCGGTTTTATAAAGCGGAAAAGGATTTTCGTGGGAATAGTTATATTGAAAATCCCATATTTCAATCCTGCCGGCTTTACGGCCTGAGGAAAGTCTCAGAGTATCAGCAATTCCCTGGGCAGGAATCACGGTATCTTTTGCCAGTCCGACCGAAAGCATACGGTCGCCCAGGGCTGAAAGAGATTTTTCCCTGAACTTCCTGAAACGGGAAAAATCAATCATTGATCTGAAAGTCATGCCAACCCTGGTTGATAAAATCCTGTCCATGATTTTCTTTCCGTTTTCTATTTCCTTTTCAAAATCCTGCATATAATAGCTGTAAACCCTGTTATATGCCTCATTATCCATAATCAGTCTGGATGCACCTTTCATATTACTGAATACGGATCCTCCGCAGAACAT
>JAAYKX010000060.1 GCA_012522155.1 Bacteroidales bacterium | reverse complement strand
GGTCCGGCCGGAGCCGGAAGGTCAAAAATTGATAATATCGGCGGATTATCCCTTGAACAGCTTCGTGATCAGTACAGATCGGAATTGTATGATTATTTTATTCCCAACATGGACAAGTATGCCATTGATCATGAATATGGCGGGGTGATGTGTTCATTGGATATCCGTACGGGTGAACCGGCAAACATGAATAAAACCGCCTGGTTTGTCGGAAGGGGAATGTGGGTATATTCATATTTGTATAATAACCTGGATCAGAATTCCCGTTACCTTGAGATTGCATGCAGGTCAAAAGATCTCTTGCTGAAGTTGCAGCCTGCAGATGACAGTTTCTGGACACAAACTTTTAGCCGTGAAGGAGAACCTCTTTCGGGACCAGGAGATATTTATGGCAGCCTGTTTGTTGCCGAGGGTTTGTTTGAATATGCTGAAGCATCGGGGGAGAAACAATACCGGAATCTGGCAAAGAAAATAATTTTTGATTGTGTCGCACGTTATGATCAGCCTGATTACAGTTACAGTATCGGGAGTTATATGAGAAATTTTCCGCCTGTTCAGGGACCAAGAATACTGGGTCATTGGATGATACTTCTGAGTCTGTCCACTCAGATGCTTATGCATGAGCCTGATGAAGACCTGGAAAAACTTGCTGCACGCTGTGTGGATGCAATATTAAACTTTCATGTCAATGCAGAATACGGACTTACCAACGAGGTTCTTAACCACGATTTCAGTCTGCCGGACAATGAATATTCCCAGCATTCCATAACCGGTCATGGCCTGGAAACCCTTGCCTTTGTAATGTTTGAAGCTGGTCGCCTCAGGGACAGGGAACTGTTTCGTTCGGCGGAAAAAGTATTTAAAAAAATTGTAGATGTTTCTGCTGATCATGTTTATGGCGGATACTTTCATACCCTGCAACAGGTGGATAACTACATATGGAGTACAGGCAAGTCGCTCTGGTGCCAGCAGGAAGTCATCAATGGTGCTCTCTTTCTGATTGAACATACAGGTGATGAATGGGCAATGCGTCATTTTGAAAGAGCGAATACCCATATTTTTGAAAAATATTTTAATCCGGTCCATAAGTTCTGGCATTCGGGAGGAGACCGGAAAATGATAAACCCTAATGTAAACCTGATGGAACATTATCATCATGCACGGCAGTTTGTCCGGGGACTGCTTACTTTTGAACGTATGATTGAACGCGGAGGCAGGATAAGGGATTCGTTTGCCTGACACAAAGCCGGGCGCGGATTGCCGGATTGTGACGGATAAGGGTGTTGTGACATTCATTGCAGATGGAGTCCCGGTAGCAGTATAACATGATTCATCTCAATATTTACAGACAGGCCTCAGGTATTTATAATGAGATTGGATTATCTTTGAAAGGATAAGCAAATCCAAATACCTGAACGATGAAAATGAAACTTCTTTTCTTTAGTCTGGTCACCATTGTGATTTCAGGCTTTTTCACTGTTCCGCTTTCAGCTGCCTTAAACGGGGGACGTGATACTCTGACATTTATTCATATCAGTGATGTTCATATCTGTAATCTTGGGGGATATCATCCTGATTTTGTTCAGAGACGTCAGCATTTCGGAAACGGAATGGCTGTTTTTCAGGAATTCCTCAGTACTGTTCCGGTAAAAATGAAAGCTGATATGGTAATAATAACCGGTGACAATGTGGATTTTTATGAAGCGGAAACAGAAAACGGAGGAATGCTTGATACCCAGGTTGAACAATATGCCCGTTTGCTTGACAGCAGCCCGGTACCTGTTTATCTTACCCTGGGAAATCACGATATAGCAAGTTACAGGATAACTCCGGGCCCGTGGAGCGGAAACAATCAGCTTGAAGCCGGAAGGGCACGTGCAGCATGGATGAGAAATGTTTCATGCTTTAAAGACGGCACATATTACAGCCGTGTTTATAAAATTGATACGATGACGTTTCGTTTCATTTTCCTTGATAATGGCTATTATTCAACCGAAGAAATATCTGACGGTGAATTGAATTTCACAATTGATCCTTACCAGCTTCGCTGGCTGGATGCTCAGCTCAAAGCCTCTGATTCCGACGTGGAGATAATCTTTTTGCATATACCCCTTCCAAACGGAAAACCGGCAGAAAATGAAATACTCACTGAAGCAATGTCGGCTTATTCACAAAAGTCTGATATGTTCAATCTTTTCAGCGTACTGGAAAAAAACTCCTCAACTGCCATGATCTTCGGAGGACATAATCATATTAATCTTATTAACAGATACAGTCTTCCCAATGGCAGTTTGCTTACACAGGTAAGAACAGGTGCCCTGGGCAATGATGCTGCCAACTGGCGTCTGATCAGGATTACCGGGGATAAAATTCTGATAAGTAAAGCAGGCAGTACTGAAACTGAATATACCGTGGCCCTGAACTGACCGGAATTATCATTATTTTTCAAAACAGCAGAAGGTTTGTTTTGATTGTCGTTGACAAAGTGAGAAAATATAAAGCATTAACTGAAAAAAATCAGAAACACTATCATGAAGAATAAGTTATTGGTATTTATTATTTTATGCTTATCATGTGCGGGGTTTTCACAGGAAAAATCATCTTTAGATGAACAGAAACCAAAATTCTATGATCATAATTTTTTCCTGATTGAGGGAACAGCCTTCAGCGGGGCGGTCCGGGAAGGCCTGTATGACAGACTTCCGTTGTCATACAAGGATAAAGTAAGGGAAGCTGTATGGGATCTCTCAAAAAATTCTGCCGGTATATCACTGAGATTCCTGACAAATTCAACATCGGTCAGGGTTCGGTGGGAACTTCTTAATAATTTGCAGATGAATCATATGGCGGAAACAGGCATCAAGGGTATAGATCTCTATTTCAAAAACGGAGCAGAATGGCAATATCTCAATACTGCAAGACCTTCGGGAAAAACCAATGATTATCTGCTTATTGATAACATGACTCCCGAACTCAGGGAATTCAAGATGTATTTGCCTTTATATGACGGGGTTGTTAAGCTTGAAATAGGTATTGACAGTCTGGGGAATATGATCCTGCCACAGAAGAACGAAAGCAAGCCAATAGTGTTCTATGGCACCAGTATCACCCAGGGCGGATGTGCTTCGCGCCCCGGTATGGCTCATACAAGTATTATTTCAAGGAAGCTGGATGTCGAATGTATTAATTTTGGATTCAGCGGCAACGGGAGAATGGAAAAACCCATTGCGGAGCTTATCTCCGGTATTGACGCACAGATTTATGTGCTGGACGGTACAAATAATATGACACCGGAACAGATCCGTGAAAATGCCATTCAACTTGTTGAAATAATACGTAACAGGCATCCCGCAACCCCTGTAATATTTGTTGAAGGCATGCTTAACGACAAGTCCTGGCTTGATAAAAAGACGCGGGACCAGGAAAATGCTAAAAACAGAGCACTCAGGCGGGAGTATGAGGAGATGAAAAGGAGGGGATTCAAAAATATTTATTACATTGAACAGGCTGGAGGCAAGGGCAGTGATTCGGAATCCACAGTTGATGGTATCCATCTGACTGATCTGGGATTTTCGAGATATGCGGATTTTCTGATAAAGGAATTCCGGAGATTACAAGTGACTGACGGGAGGCGCTGACAACAAGGCAGTTATGCCGGACCGTGACACAGCAGATCATGAAGATTTTTCCGATAAATCGGGACAGGCAATGCGAATCAATTAATTTACAATAATATAATAATAATATTTTTGCATGAAAAAGGTGATTGCTGTTTTTTTATCGTTTCTGTTTGTTGCCTGTACTTATATGTCACAGGCCCAGCAGCCAGCCGGCAGGTTTCCCTTTCTTGACACCGGTCTGCCGCTTGAAGAAAGGGTGAATGACCTGGTTTCAAGAATGGAAGTCAAGGAAAAGGCCGATCAGCTTCTTTTTACTGCTCCTGCAATTCCGCGGCTTGGAATTCCTTCTTACAACTGGTGGAATGAAGCATTACACGGAGTTGCCAGGGCAGGTTATGCAACGGTTTTTCCTCAATCCATCACCATAGCAAATTCCTGGGATGAGGGACTCATGTATAATGTTGCC
>JAAYKX010000059.1 GCA_012522155.1 Bacteroidales bacterium | reverse complement strand
TAAAGATTTTTTCATAAAGAATGGAATTGCTTAGTTTTAATCAGGATACAAATATAATTCTTTATATCTATCAGGAAAACCCTGAAACTGATCCGGGTAATCGGGAAGGTTTATGGAACCGGACCGGACAGTCTTGCAGGTTTCCGGAGCCGGTCCGGACAGTCAGGCAATTCTTCAGAACCGTCTCGTGCAATCGGGAAAGCCTTCAGAACCGTTTCGGGCAGCTGCGGTAGTCTTCAGAAACCGATTGACAGCTGGGTGTTGAAAAGGGAAAATGATTTTCTGTGATAGGGACTTGTTCCATGCTTCAGAATTGCTTTTCTGTGGAAAAGCGTTCCGTAGCCCTTGTTTGTGTTCCAGCCGTAACAGGGATATTCTTCGTGTATCTTTTCCATGAATTCATCCCGGAAGGTCTTGGCAAGAACCGAAGCTGCAGCTATCGGCAGGAAAAGGGAATCTCCACCGACTATGGTTGTATGTTTAATATTCCCGAAAGGCTGAAAACTGTTACCGTCAATGAGAAGGTGCCGGGGAACAGGTTGTAATCCGCCTATGGCAAGATGCATTGCCTTAAAGGTGGCCTTTAAAATGTTCAGGGAATCAATTTCCCTGTTATCAACAAAAGCCACATGCCATGCAAGTGCTGAATTAATTATCTCGTCCTTCAGATAATTTCTTTGCTTTGAAGTAAGCTTTTTTGAATCATTCAGTACAGGATTTTTATAATTCCGGGGCAATATCACCGCTGCTGCAGTAACCGGTCCTGCAAGACAGCCTCTTCCGGCTTCATCGCATCCGGCCTCAACTAAATTCCGGTACATAAATGGCTTAAGCATAAACAACTAATAATCAGGCAATAACACAAACGCTCTGTACATACCTGCAAAAAATATTTTAAAGAGAATGTAATAAAAAAGAATAAACAAAAATTTTAATGTAAAATAAATGCGTTTTTATCAAATATATTTGCTTGTTTGTCAAAAATTGAATTATATTTGACCCCGAAAGTCAATAATCAAAAGATTTAGAAACTAAAAATCCTGTACCTGACCTAAACGGTGGAGCGGGATTTTTTTTGTATTTTAAGTACCTTTGTGAAAATTTAAATTTTATGATTAGCAGTGAACAGATAAAAAGTCTTTTTGGACGCCTTGATGCGTTGAGGAGGTATCTTTGACATTGACGGAAAGCTGAAACAGATTGAGGAAAAGGAAAATCTGACCCGCAGTCCGGGGTTCTGGGATGATCCGAAGCAGGCAGGAGAAGTCGGGAAGAGCATATCACAGCTGAAAAGCTGGACAGAGGAATTTGACAGACTGAAAACGGCTATTGACGATCTGGTGGTGATTAATGATTTTTACAATGAAGGGGAAGCCACCGAAAAGGATCTGGATGAGCAGTATGACAACTGTATTGAGCTGGCTGAGAATCTTGAAGTGAGAAACATGCTCGGGAAAAAGGAAGATCAGCTGGGAGCGATACTGAAAATAAATTCCGGTGCGGGGGGTACGGAAAGCAATGACTGGGCAGCCATGCTGTTGCGTATGTATCTCCGCTGGGCCGAGAGAAATGATTATAAAACACGTCAGCTTGACTTCCTTCCGGGTGACGAGGCCGGAATAAAGTCCGTTACAATAGAAATAGACGGGGACCAGGCATACGGATACCTGAAAAGTGAAAACGGGGTTCACCGCCTGGTCAGGATATCACCCTTCAATGCCCAGGGTAAGCGGCAGACAACATTTGCATCAGTATTTATTTCTCCCCTGGTGGATGAGAATATTAAAATAGAAATAAATCCTTCGGATATAAGCTGGGAGACATACCGTTCCAGTGGTGCGGGTGGACAAAACGTCAACAAGGGCGAAACTGCGGTAAGACTGAGGCATCATCCCACGGGATTAGTTATAGAGAACCAGGAAACAAGATCCCAGCTGAACAACAAGGAGAATGCCATGCGCATCCTCAGGTCACATCTCTATGAGATGGAACTCAGGAAAAGACTGGAGGAACAGTCAAGGATTGAGGGTGAAAAGAAGAAGATAGAATGGGGCTCGCAGATCCGTTCATATGTAATGCATCCCTATAAAATGGTAAAGGACCTCCGGACGGGATTTGAAACCGGAAATGTTCAGGCTGTACTTGACGGCGATCTGAACGATTTCATCAAGTCATACCTGATGGAATTCGGGGGAAGGTAAGTTCCCCGGATCCGGAATAAGCAAATACAGATGTCTGAAAGAGAAAAACTTTTTGGGGAATTTCCGTCTGTCAGTACTGAAGAATGGATGGAAAGGATAAGATACGATCTGAAGGGATCAGATTTCAGTAGCAGACTGGTGTGGAAGACTTCCATGGGATTTGATGTGATGCCCTTTTACAGGAAGGAGGACATTGAGAATCTTGAATATTTACATGCCGGTGCCGGGGAATTCCCGTTCACACGCGGGAAAAAATCTTGTGACAACAGCTGGAGAATACGCCAGGATCTGAAGGTGACAGACTATGCTGCAGCCAATGCGAAAGCCCTCAGGCTTGTCCGGGACGGAATCGATTCACTCGGCTTTTACCTGGCTGACCCGGAATCCATAAACCGGGAAAACCTGGATATTCTTCTTTCAGGTATTGATCCCGAAACAACGGAGCTGAATTTCCTCAGCGACGGCAGGGCAAAAGAGCTGGTTACTGCATTCACGGAAAGTACGGAAAAATATTCGCGGGAAAAACTGAGGGGAGCAGTTGAGACAGATCCCCTTGGCCGTCTGATGCTCAACGGGACGCTCTGTATTCCTGTCGGAAAGGGTTTCGATTATCTTGCTGAAGTGGCAGGTCTGACAGCGGAACTTCCCCTGTTCCGTGCAATACATCTCAATGCAGCAAATATCAGGAATGCAGGAGCAGATATTGTAACGGAACTTGCCTTTGCATTGTCAATGGCTGCCGAATATCTGTACAGACTGGCTGAAAGGGGAATTGATCCCCTGATGTCGGCACAAAAAATCCGCTTCTCCTTCGGTACCGGATCAGAGTACTATCCCGGGATTGCCGGGCTGAGGGCGGCACGCCTGCTGTGGCCGGTCATTCTGGACAGATTCGGAACAGGAGTGGGCAGTACGGAGGCAATGGAGATACACTCTACCACGTTGAGGATAAATAAAAGCATCAATGATCCCTATATCAATATGCTGAGAACCCAGACGGAAGCAATGTCGGCCATCCTGGGGGGTGCAGACTCGCTTACCGTTGAAGCCTGCGATATTGTTACGGGAAATACAGATGAGTTTTCCGAAAGGATTGCACGGAATCAGCAGCTGATCCTCAGGGATGAAGCCCGTTTCGCAGAGGTGGCGGACCCGGGGGGAGGATCATATTATATTGAAAAGCTTACTTCCCTGATAGCAGACAATGCCTGGAAACTTTTTCTTGAAACGGAAAAGGAAGGAGGTTTTGTCAAAGCTCTGGGAAGCGGATTTATAGGGAAAAGGATAGCGGAGAAAGCGGCCGGTTTTACCGGAAAGGGAAGAGATAGAATAATAGTATTTCCTGAACCGCTGCCTGAAACATTCGGGCAGGATGCCGGTACCGGGATAGGAGGGATCATAGATAAGCGGGACAGGCGGATGCCTGATAAGCGGAAGCCCTGGCGCGGAAAGGAGCTGCCGGCAGAGAAAACGGATCTTTCTGCTAAAAACTGTTACACGGCCGGTGATCTTCAGGGAATGGAACATCTGGACTATGCTGCGGGAATCCCGCCCTTTCTCAGGGGTCCGTATTCAACAATGTATGTGTTGAAACCCTGGACTATACGACAATATTCAGGATTTTCAACCGCAGAAGATTCCAATGCCTTTTACCGCAGGAATCTTGAAGCCGGACAGACCGGTCTGTCAGTGGCATTTGATCTTCCGACTCACCGGGGCTATGATTCGGACCATGAAAGGGTTGCAGGAGATGTTGGCATGGCGGGAGTGGCGGTTGATTCTGTAAATGACATGAAAATTCTTTTTGACCGGATACCCCTGGACCGTATATCGGTGTCAATGACCATGAACGGTGCAGTGCTTCCGGTAATGGCATTCTTTATAGTCACCGCACTTGAACAGGGAGTCAGGACCGGGGACCTTACAGGGACTATTCAGAATGACATTCTCAAGGAGTTCATGGTAAGGAATACCTATATATATCCGCCTGATTTTTCCATGAGGATAATATCTGATATTTTCAGGTATACAAGTGAAGAAATGCCGAAGTTCAATTCAATAAGTGTTTCCGGATACCATATGCAGGAGGCCGGTGCCACATGCGATATTGAACTTGCCTATACCCTTGCAGACGGCCTGGAATACCTGCGTACAGGCATCAGGGCAGGACTGGATATTGACACTCTTGCACCGAGGATATCATTTTTCTGGGCCACCGGCATGGACTATTTCATGGAAATAGCAAAAATGCGTGCTGCCAGAATGCTGTGGGCAAAAATCGTTAAGGGCTTTAATCCCAAAAATCCAAAATCAATGGCCCTCAGAGCTCACTGCCAGACTTCGGGATGGAGCCTGACAGAGCAGGATCCCTTCAACAATGCCGGCAGGACATGCATTGAAGCGATGGCTGCAACAGCCGGACATACCCAGAGTCTTCATACAAATGCTCTTGACGAAGCACTGGCACTGCCCACTGATTTCTCTGCCGCTGTTGCAAGGGATACCCAGATATACATACAGGAAGAAACAGAAATTTGCAGGGCTGTTGATCCCTGGGCAGGATCATATTATGTTGAATCACTTACAGACCGGATCGCCCGCAGGGCCTGGGATCTTATTACCGGGATCGAAAAGATGGGAGGAATGGTAAAAGCCATTGAATCAGGAATTCCGCGTATGAGGATAGAGGAAGCGGCTGCCAGGACCCAGGCGGAAATTGATTCCGGCCTGAAAGTAATAGTGGGTAATAACAGGTATCGGCCTGAGAGAGAGGAAGCACTTGAGATCCTTGAAGTGGATAATACAGCCGTAAGGAATTCCCAGGTAAAAAGGCTCGCCGAACTCAGGGCATCGCGGAATGAAGCAGAATGTCGTTCAGCTCTTGATGCAATCACGGAATGTGTCAGGACAGGCCGGGGAAATCTTCTGGACCTGGCCGTAAAGGCAGCATCCGCAAGAGCTACTCTGGGAGAGATATCCTATGCTTGTGAAAAAATTACAGGAAGATATAAAGCAGTGACACGTTCAATATCAGGTGTATATTCATCAGGTTACAGGCCGGACCAGGATATTATTGAAGCCAGGACCCTGGCTGCCGGCTTTGCTGAAAAGGAGGGCCGCCAGCCCCGGATCATGATTGCAAAAATCGGACAGGACGGCCATGACCGCGGTGCGAAAGTGGTTGCCACCGGCTGTGCCGACATAGGATTCGATGTGGATATCGGACCCTTGTTTCAGACGCCGGAAGAAGCGGCAAGGCAGGCAGTGGAGAATGATGTTCATATTCTGGGCGTTTCCAGTCTTGCAGCAGGACATATAGCTCATATTCCCGGAGTTATAGCTGAACTCAGGGAGCTTGGAAGGGAAGATATCCTTGTTGTTGCCGGAGGTGTTATTCCTCCGCAGGATTATCAGTTCCTGTATGATGCAGGCGTAACAGCCATTTTTGGTCCGGGAACATCAGTAGCAAAGGCGGCAAAACAAATACTTGAAGTATTGCATGGTTTATTCGAATAAAAAATCAGGAACTGAAGCATCACCGTTGTTTTTTTTACGTCTTTACTGCAGTCCGGGGTGATACCGGGACAAAAAGAATGAAAACAGAAATATTTTAACAAATATGGAAGATCAAAGTCAGAATCCGGGTCAGTACATTCCGGAATCTCAGGGATTTCAGGGGTCTCCGGGATCTCCGGGGTCTCCGGGATCTCCGGAAAGAGGGTCATCGGGCCAGAATCTTGGAGTAGCTTCCCTGATCACCGGAATAATAACTTTAGTTTTTGCTGTAATACCCTGTCTGGGAGTGATGGCAATCATTCCGGGTATAATAACTCTTGTGCTTGCCTCAGTGGGCCTGTCACGGTCCGGAGAAAATAATTCCCGCCGCGGCCTTTTTATTGCTGGTCTTGTCATAGGGATTGTAGCCACGCTGATTTCATTTTCCCAGATTTATCTTGCTGCCGGGATCATCAGGAGTGCAGGTAAATGGCCCGATCAAATTGAAAAATTTGTTGACAGGGTTCAGAAAGATATTGATAAAGTCATTGAAGATGCTACCGTGAACATCAGGATTGAAAACGGGGAGGATAAAGTGGAGATAAGCATAACTGCTGATAAGGAGGAAAGGGAAAGGACCCTTGAGGAGCTGGAAACCGGAAAATCTTCTGACAATGACTCTTTGTCCGTTCCGTAACATTAAACGGCCGTGTAAAGAACCTGCTCATACGGGTATGACTTTGTATTCACTGGAATTCTTCCGATAATGCGGGAGAGGCTGTATGAAACTTTTATGATACAGACACACGGGAGGATATGAGAAAATTTACAATCATGAAGGCAGACTACATGAACTGTTTGCAAATGAAATCTGAAGTCAGGGAAACAGCATTGCTGAATGAGCCTTACCTGGTGATAAACATTGCCTTTGCCCTGATCATTTCACTCATATTACTGTATTCCCTGGTTTTTTCTCCCGTAAGGGATAATTACCCAGTACCCTGTATTCATGAAAGGATAAGCGGTGAGAAATGTCCTTCATGCGGTATTTCGCACAGTTTTTCACTTATTGCCAGAGGCAGGATAGCCGAAGCCTATACCTGGAACAGCAGGGGAATGAGTGTGTTCATTTTTTTCCTGGCACAGCTGATTCTGAGAATGTCTTTTTCCCGGTCTTACCTGAAAGATCCGGATTCACGCAGGCAACTGATCATAACTGATATAACAGGGAGCATCCTGATGTTCCTG
>JAAYKX010000058.1 GCA_012522155.1 Bacteroidales bacterium | reverse complement strand
GCACAGAGCAAAGCCCTTCAGGCCATTAATGGCGGACTCCTGGAGGATTTTACAGATATAGCTTATCTGAAGTTCAGTTCGACAGCCACTAATCCAAGAGCGCCCTATACTGAATATCAGGCGACACAGGATCCTGATAATGCACAGGGAGGCAAAGTGGCTTCCACTTTCGTTGATCAGCTGAAAAATACCAGGGAGCCGAGATTATACGTACTCCTGGTGGTGTGGACCTAAGACGGATCTGTGTAAGGTCCCAATACCACACGGGCTGTACAGAGGGGAATGGTACCCGGAGCAGTAATGGGTTACCCCGACGATTTTGAAACATACTCGGAATTCTCACCACTGTGGTGGAACAGGGATTCCTCACCGCTCCTTGTACTGGGTCCTGCTGAAGCATATCTTCTTCTGGCAGAAGCCGTGCTGAGAGGATGGTATACGGGAATAACTGAAAAGGAAGCATATGACCTTGCAGTAGCAAATGCTATGAAGCAGTGGACACTATGGCCGAGAGTAAGTGGTCTTGCACCCAATATAAACACTATTTCACAGGCAGATATAGAGAAATACCTGGCTTCCGGTTATCCCTACAACACTGAAGGAAGCTTCGAAGAGCGCCTTGAACAGATCAGCATCCAGAAATGGGTCAGCCTGATAGGCGACAGCTATGAGATCTGGTCAAACTGGAGACGTACGGGTTATCCGGATTTCAGCTGGAAAAACTGGGAAGGCGATCAGCCATACCCGGGATCAGTGACCGGAGGAGAATTCTTCAGAAGAATGCCTCTGCCCGATGAATCTGCCAGCAACCATGAAAACCAGCAGGAAGCACTTGCAAGACAAAGATTCCCCCTGGATGTGAAAATCAAGGCACAGGCTGATGCCCTCCTCGGAAGGGTATGGTGGGATAAGCCATAATATAAATGATATGATTGGTCTGTGAGAAATAAAAGATCAGAATATTTCAACTGATCCGTGACAATATCCAAAAGCTGCCTCAAAAAGAGGAGGCAGCTTTTTTATTTACATTTTGTTAACAATCAACAAGAACCAGCTTTAAAGTAAAATGTCTGTCCGGCAAATACTAAACCATCCTGAGCACATGAGGTTCCGGTTCCGGTTTCCGGTTCCGGGTATTGCCCGACAGAGGCAGGACGGCAATATCTGAATAACTGCGGATATGTTAAATTTTGTGAATAATTAGATTTGTACGGGTTAATTTTTGTATTTAACTTTATTTCTTAGCTTATTTGAAAACACCTTTTAAAAAGATTCTGAAAGGAATCAGATAAGTTTTCCAAAAAACCATGACCAATTAAAATCCAATAACATTAAGCAATACTGATTTTAAACCTAAACACAAAAGTTTTATGAAAAAAAACAAATCCCAGGGGAAGACATTTTTTTCTACTCCGAAAAAACTCTTCCCTGTTCTGCTAACTGTTGTTTTTCTTATATTTTTAGGAACACCACAGATTAAGGCAGCTGACACTTATTCGCAAGGAACCGGTGTTGTAGCAGATTTTTCTGATGCAACACTGATTAAAGACTCTGATGCCGGACTGTATGCAAGTCCTCAGCAACAGGTAATAAGTGGAACCGTAATTGATATTCATACACGGGAACCCATGCCGGGAGTGAATATTGTAGAAAAAGGAACTACCATAGGTACTATAACCGACCTGGGAGGCAGATACTCATTCAGTGTTACCGGACCCAATGCTGTAATAGTAGTATCATTCATCGGATACAATCCCGAGGAAGTTGCAGTAGCCGGCAGAAGCGTCGTTGACATACAGATGACACCAAGTATAGAATCTCTTGACGAGGTAGTTGTAACAGCACTTGGTATTCAGCGCGAGAAAAAAACCCTGACTTACTCATCACAGCAGGTGGCCGGAGCAGAAATGATGAGAGCAAGAGATATCAACTTCATGAATGCTCTCAGTGGTAAGACAGCCGGACTTGAAATTAAAAAAGCAGCTTCCGGGGCAGGAGGATCAACAAGGACTGTCCTCAGAGGCTCAAAGTCTTTCAGCGGAACCAGTGCACCTCTCTATGTAATAGACGGAGTGCCGATAACCAACCGTGTAGGCGGACAGGCAGGTCTGTGGGGTGGTTATGATGAAGGTGACGGAATTTCGCAGCTTAATCCCGACGATATAGAAAGCATCAGCCTGCTCAAGGGGGACAACGCAGCTATTCTTTACGTGAGCCAGGGAGCAAACGGCGTTGTAATCATTACGACCTTAAAGCG
>JAAYKX010000057.1 GCA_012522155.1 Bacteroidales bacterium | reverse complement strand
GTCCATCATTTCCGTGCTGAAGGTAAAATTCTTATTTCCCGGTATACCTCTCTGAATATCGAAGCCGATTGTAACAGACGGGGTTTTTATGATGAAAGTATGATTGTAGAGTTTCCAGATCACGGCACCGGAATTCACTTCCCTGCTGCGAATTTCATTAATGGCGCTTTCAATCCTGTTGTGGTAGAACTGCTGAACTGCCGGGCGGTGCTGGGCTTTTTCCTCATGAAGAACATTATCTATCATCGTCAGAGCCATTTTACGTGCCAGGTTCTCTTCCGGTGCCGGAGGATTTTCACGTAATGCGATATCTGCAAGATTAAGGGTTATTTTAGCCTGCTGATTCAGGAAGCCGTCGATATCACCCCACCAGTCGGTTTTTTTGTCCGGATCGGTGATTGTCTGTCCGTTCAGGACCAGACCGGCAGTCATCAGAATCATTGCTATAAAAAAAACAATCCTGTTCATGTCAGAATGATGTGTTTTTGTTAAAAATGTTGCGCAATTTATATGATTTATCCCTTATTTCCAATATGGACTTTTTCAGTCTGCTCACGCACCATTCCCGGGTCCCGAAAATCCCGGTTTGCCATGATATCCACTTTGAGGTGCCTGTTTTTCACTGATCCTTTATTTTTCCGAACATAATATTGGTTATTGAATCGGGATTTTCATGGTGATATATGTAGGTTGGCAGATCAAGTTTCATCATGGGGATCTCCTTTTCGAGAGCTCTCTCAAAAAGATCACTGTCAGGACCCAGTTTAATATTCCTGAATCCTTCAAGAGACATCAGGCTTTCCCTGCTGATCACGAATGTACCTCCTATAATACAGTCTTTCAGATGTATTGGTCTGGACGGATCATTCCTGTCTGGTACATACTGATTACCCAGTATCTCCACGCCTCCGTACAGGAAACTGATACCGGGGTTCTGCATCAGGATTTTTTTTCTTGATGCCAGGTGATCACGGTGATATTCGTCATCCGAATCAAGAAAGGTGATATATCTGCCTGATGACATCCTGATACCGTAATTTTTTGTATGAGCTTCGCCGCTGTGTTTTTTCCTGAAATATTTGATTCTGTTATCGGCTTTAAGGAAGGGAAGAATCCTGGCATAAGTGTCGTCAGTGCTTTCGTCATCGGCTATTATCCCTTCCCAGTCCTTTTCGCTCTGTCCTGAAAGGGATTTCAGGGCTCTTTCGAGAAGCCCTGCCCTGTTATAGGTAGCTATTATTACCGAGAACATTGGTCCGGAATCCATATCCCGGCTGTTGTTGTCAGATTTCATGTTTTAAGTTTTTCCGGCTTTGGTCTTTCCGTCTTCAGCTTTCCCGTTCTGGGTTTTTTCTCTTCAGCTTTCCCGTTCTGGTTTTTCCGTCTTCAGCTTTTCCCGTTTTGGGTTTTTCCCCTGCGGTTTCCTTTTTGTCTTGTAATTAATTATGTCCTATTCCTTGAATAGTTTGACATTTATTGCGGAGGGTCCCTTGAAACCCCTGGTTATTTCATAGCTTACCGTGTCGTTCTCTGCAACAGGTTCAAGAAGATTGTTTACGTGAAAAAATATACGCTGACCCGAATTGTTGTCACGTATAAAACCGAATCCTTTCGAATTGTTGAAAAAGGTGATAACGCCTTTTTTTATGGGATCGGTATCTTCTTCAGGACTGTTATGCCTTATTGTAAGTTCAATGCTTTCGGGATCTACTTCTGTCTTTCTGTTAGGATCAGGGGGGGTTGATGATATGACTCCGAATTCATCAACATAAGCGATCATATCGTTGAAACTGGCTTTTTTCCCTTCACTTTTTCTCTGGGCGCGTCTCTGTTCTTTTTCCTTTCTCTTTTTCTCTTTTCTGTTTCTTACTTCTTTTTTTCCGAATGTCTCCTGCGATTTAGCCATTAAATTTTAATGAAGATTAATAATATAAATAAATAGATTGCCGGCTTTATTCATTATTTAATAAATGATGAATCAATCCTGAATATTGATCAGATCAATGTACAAAACTGAAAAACCAGGCAGATATCAAAGGTACATTAAAAAAACGGACTATTCATTTCCGGGTTTAAATAACTTCATGCCGGCTTATCAATTTGCTGTTTTCCCTCTCACCGGTCTGCTGACTCCACATGGCATGGTACATTCCCTTTTTTTCAAGCAGCCCGTTATGGTCTCCCTCCTCAATAATTCTTCCGTTTTCCAGCACGCATATATGGTCGGCATGCATAATGGTTGACAGGCGGTGTGCAATGACCAGTGAGGTTCTTCCCCTCAGCAGCATATCGAGTGCCTCCTGTACCAGTCTTTCGGATTCCGAATCGAGTGAGGAGGTCGCTTCATCAAGGAGGAGGATTTTGGGATTTTTGAGCACTGCACGGGCAATTGAGATACGTTGCCGCTGGCCTCCGGAGAGCTGTACTC
>JAAYKX010000056.1 GCA_012522155.1 Bacteroidales bacterium | reverse complement strand
TCAATGACTTCATGGTAATTAACACAAGGGCCAGGGATAATGAGGATTTTTACGGGACAGCCTTTGCCACCGGTATTGTTACAATAAAAACCGGCCAGAATCTGATATCCTTCGACATCTCGGCCAGGACCGGAAGGAATACCAGGTTTTATATGCCGCTCAACACCGGTGAAACACTTACCGACTATTCATTTGTAAGTTTCATCAGCGACGGGATATCCGGTGAATCATCATTATTTCCGGAGAATGCTTCCGTCCCTGCTCCTGCCGCAAGCCGGATTGAACTCAATTTTGATCTGGATGTCACTCCTGATGCGGAAATACAGCTTATTTTTGATGAAAAGACAGGTGATGTGATCAGGGGGCGGGGATCAGGAAATCTGAATATCAACCTCGACCAGAAAGGCAATCTCGGGATCTCCGGTGATTATGTCATCGACAACGGCGATTACCTGTTCACCCTTGGAAATGTCATGAACAAGCCCTTCAGTGTCGAAAATGGCGGAAAAGTCAGCTTCAGCGGAAATGTCGACAATGCCGAAATTGATCTTAAAGCCAGTTACAGGCTTAAAGCATCCCTTTTCGAAATACTTCAGGATGACAGGTTCAATGAAAGGATCCCCGTTGAGTGCCAGATCCTGCTTTCCGGCAAACTTTTCAACCCTGTAGTGGGATTCAACATCGATCTTCCTTCCGCAGATGAAGAAAGAAGAGCATATCTGAGAAACGTGATAACCACAGAAGAGGAACTGAGCCGCCAGTTCCTGTATCTCCTTGTGATGAACAGTTTCTATTCCGATCCCGGCCGCTCATCTGTTACCGGCGGAGGATCAATAATGGCAGGAACCGGGATCACCGGCACTTCCGCAATGGCAGTGACAACCACCGAGATGCTGTCTCACCAGTTAAGCAACTGGCTGTCACAGATCAGCAATGACTTTGACATCGGATTCGTTTACCGGCCCGGATACAAGGATATAAATGCACAGGAGGTCGAAGTGGCACTGTCCACCCAGCTGCTCAACGACAGGGTTACTATAAACGGAAATTTTGACGTCAGGGGAGCTGAAAAGGCTGCAGGCACATCGGATAAAATTACCGGTGATTTTGATATTGAATACAAGCTAACCGAAAAGATCAGATTCAGATTTTTCAACAGATTCAATAATCCGTATACCGGGAAAGGAGCCCCCTATACCCAGGGATTCGGATTGTTCTTCCGGAAGGATTTCAATCAGTTTGCTGATCTGTTCAGAAAAAACAACAAGTCTGAAATGAAAAAGGAAGATGAAGTGCTTATTGAGGAGGATGAACCGGAAGCATCCCTGCGGCTGCAGTAAAGGTTTCCGCCGGAAGCTCTGCGGCTGCAATAACAGTTCCCGGTTAATAAAAATAAAGCCTTTGTTGTTAACTGGGAATACTACGGGAGACTATCAATACGTTTTTTAATATATTCGCATGTTAAATAACAGGATTAATAAATTTTAAACGGAAATACGGAAATTAAGATGGGATTTTTACAGTTTGCCATGCAGGATGTCAACCTGCCTGTCGAAACGACAGTTGATTCGCATATGACGCTTCTCGATTTTGCAATGAAAGGTGGATGGGTCATGGTACCCATCGTGTTATTGTCTTTTGTTGCTGCCTACATTTTTATTGAAAGATTTTATGTGATAAAAAAAGCATCGCAGCAGGACATGTCTTTCATGAACAGGATAAAGGATTATATACACGAAGGAAGGATTGAAGCTGCCCTTGCACTCTGCAGCTCCACCGACAGTCCGGCAGCAAGAATGATCGAGAAAGGAATTAACAGGCTCGGAAGACCACTGCATGACATCAGTACGGCAATAGAAAATGCCGGGAAGCTTGAAATTTCAAAACTTGAAAAAAGCTTCCCCACCCTTGCCACCATTACCGGTGCGGAACCCATGCTGGGATTTCTCGGAACGGTTATAGGAATGGTAAAATCATTCTATGCAATGTCACAGGCAGGAAGCAACATTGATGTTTCCCTCCTCTCAGACGGAATCTATACCGCACTGATCACAACCGTTGCTGGTCTGTCTGTAGGAATACTCGGATTTTTTGCCTATAATACTCTTGTTGTAAGAGTCGAAAAGGTTGTCTTCAACATGGAAGCCACGCTTACGGAATTTATGGATATTTTGAATGAACCGGTTAAATAAGATCAGAAATGGCTTTTTCACAAAGAAACAAGATAAATATCAGCTTCTCATCCACAGGAATGACAGATGTTGTATTCAACCTGCTGATATTCTTTATGCTGACCTCAACACTTGTTCATCCGACAGCTCTTAAACTGCTTCTTCCGAAAGGATCGGCACAATCAGCAGCAAAACCCCAGACCACTGTCTCCATAACCGCAGACCAGAGATACTATGTCGAACAACAGCCTGTAAGCCTTGCAGAACTGGAGGCTGCCCTCAGGCAGAAACTCGGAAACAATCCGGATACATATATTTCACTTCACGCAGACAAAAATGTTCCCTTCGAGAGTGTTGTGGAAGTATTAAACATAGCACAGGCAAACAATTATAAATTAATAATTGCGACTACACCAAAATAGCGACCTTTACAGGATTCCTTCCGAAAAGAAAAAGGGGATTATCGGAACAGCCGTAATACATGCGGTGACGCTGATATTGCTGATAGTTCTTGGCTTTTCCGTACCGCCCCCACCTGAAAGTGAGGAAGGTATACTGGTTAATTTCGGTACCGGCGAAACAGGTCTGGGTTCAATAGAACCATCCCCTCCGCCTGCAATGGCTGAGGCTTCACCGCCTCCCCCGCCTCCGGCGGCCGTGCCGCAGACCGCTTCAAACGAACAGGCTCTTCTGACCCAGGATATTGAAGATGCTCCGGAAGTCAAAAAAGTGGATCCTGCAGCAGAGAAAAGACGGCTGGAACAGCTGGAGGCAGAGAAGATAAGAAGGGCCGAAATGGAAGCCGAACGGATAAGAAGGCAGCTGGAAGCTGAACGGATAGAAAAGGAAAGGTTAGAAGCCGAACGGATAAGAAGGGAAAAGGAAGCTGAAGAAAAGAGGGAGGCAGAAATAAAAAGCCGTACCATGGGTGCTCTGAAAGGAGCTAAAAATGTCGGCACCACATCAAAAAGTGAAGGTATTGCCGGAGGAGCCGGTAATCAGGGTTCCCCCGCCGGATCAGTGGAATCCCGCAACCGTGGCGAAGGAAGCGGACTGGGAG
>JAAYKX010000055.1 GCA_012522155.1 Bacteroidales bacterium | reverse complement strand
TGAATGCAGCAATGAAGGATCTTGTTACAACAATGTCAAAATTTCTGGCTATGGGAATGGATCTGCAGAGTGTAATCAAGGCAACCACTTCGGAACCGGCCAGAGTGATCAAGCGTGAGGAACTCGGAAATCTTTCCGTGGGAAGCGATGCTGATATTGCAATACTGAACCTCAGAAAGGGCAAGTTCGGACTGTTTGACTATACAGGTCATAAGCTTGAAAGTGATCAAAAGATTGAATGCGAAATGACCATCAGGTGGGGCAGGATAGTTTACGACCTCAACGGAATAGCCAATCCGCTTGTACTGGCAGGCAGACGATAGTACGGCTGACAGGATATTATACTCCGGCCGGTATGAATAATGCCGGCCATAATCATTTATTACCAGACATTAATTACTAATCATTATTCACTAATAACAAATCATTAATAACAATCATTAAATTAAAAAAACATGAAAACTGAAAGAAGATCTGCACTGAAAAAAATGTTTGCATCTGTTCTGGGTTTGGCCGGAGCAGGAGTGGCTGCAAAAGCTGCATCAAGCGTCGCAAAGGAAAAAGAAGCGGATAATATCACCAGTTTCCAGAGAGCTCCTATGTTCTCAGGTCACACCAAATATGGTAATCTCATATTCATATCCGGTAAAGGTGCACACGTCGAGCCTTTTACAATCAAAAATCATACTGAAATCGTTCTGAAGGAAATGGAAGATGAACTCATCAAAGCCGGTTCTTCAATGGACAAAGTCCTTAAGGTAAATGTATATCTTGATGATATAAAAGATTACCAGGGAATGAATGAAGTCTATGCAGGACGTTTCGGCAGCAAGCCCCCGGTACGTACAACAGTGGCGGTAGCCAAAGGTGGCGTCCCCGGAAACTCACTGGTTGAAATGGATTGTATCGCTTATATTTAATACTTTAAACTGATATGAAACGCAGAGATGTTATCAAAGGATTAACAATTCTGCCGGTAGCCGGAATGGCAATAGGAAGTACCATACCACTGGTATCTTCCTGTGCCTCACCGGCCAAACGAGATCTGTTACGGGAACTGGGACTCAGAACCTTCATTAATGCAGCCGGCACATATACTTTCATGACAGGCTCTTTGCTGCCGGATGAAGTAATGGAGGCAATGGTTGCTGCATCAAAGGAATATGTTCTTCTGGATGATGTACAGGACAAGGTGGGAGAAAAAATTGCTGAAATATGTCATGCCGAAGCAGCTACTGTAACTGCCGGCTGCTGGTCGGCAATGGTACTCGGAACAGCCGGGGTAATTACCGGAAAGGATCAGGCAAAAGTCGGACAGCTTCCCAATCTTGAGGGACTGAAATCTGAGGTCATCACACAGCTTAGTCACAACACGGGTTATGTACATGCACTTAAAAACACCGGAGTAAACATCATAGCCGTGGAAACTGTTGAAGAACTGGAAAAGGCAATAAACGAAAAAACTGCCATGCTCTGGTTCCTTAACTATACCGCTCCCTACGGAGAAATACAGGACAGGGAATGGGTGGAACTGGGAAGAAAGCACAATATACCCACAATGATAGATATTGCTGCAGACGTTCCTCCGGTTGAAAATCTGTGGAAATATAACGACATGGGATTTGACCTGGTCTGTATCTCGGGAGGAAAAGGTCTCAGGGGACCGCAAAGTGCGGGCATCCTCATGGGCAGGAAAGATCTTGTTGAGGCTGCACGTCTTAATGCTCCGCCCGCGGTGGCAATATCGGCAGAGGTATGAAAGTTAACAAGGAAGAAGTTGTAGGAATGTATGCCGCAATTGAACGGTATATAAACCTAGACCATGACAGGGAATGGAAAATCTGGGAAGACAGGATTGCGCATATCGAAAATGCAGCAAAAAAGATTTCCGGAGTAAAAACAAACGTTACCGTTCCGCCTATAGCCAATCACACTCCCACTCTGAATATCGGATGGGATCCGGACGAGATAAAAATCAGCCGCGAAGAGTTTCAGGAAAGGCTGCGCCAGGGAAATCCATCCATTGAAGTGGTTTCCGGCAGCGAAAACAGCATTAATATTACAGCATTTATGATGGAGCCCGGGCAGGAAATAATTGTTGCTGCCCGCATTGCTGAAGAACTGACAAAAGCTTCTGCCTGATCCTTCCTGCTGGTAAACAGGAACAGCAATCCTGAAAGTAACAGGAACAGCTTCCGGAAAATAACAGGAAGTGATAAATATTAAAAAGCTTCTGCCTTCCCCCTTAAACGGGTTCAGACAGAAGCTTTTTAAATGTTCTTTCCGGATCAGGTATATATTACCATTTCACGTTCGGCATCCCAGCCCATCCCCTGAACATACATAGTGTACATACCGGGTTGTGAAAAGCCGTCCCAGACCACTTCATGTTTTCCGGGCTCAAGGCCGTCAGCCTTCAGGCGCCATACAACATCACCGAAACGGTTCTTGACGTCTACATACACATCACTTTCTTCGGGAACGTTTACTTCCATAACAATACCATCCTTGTTATCAGTACCAAGGGCCATAATGGAGGGTTTGCTGTCATAAGCTATCGCACCGGTTTTCCATGCGGAATAATCAAAAGGTTCATCAACCAGATGATAGCGGTCTTCGTCAAGCCCGTCCCAGTTCCTTCTCAGGTAAAGAGTAACCAGGGGAGTACGCTTCAGGCTGTCAAGATTCACCTTGGTGGCTTTTCCATCTTCCCACAAATACACAGGTATGTCAAAGGGATCAAGGACATCCGATACCCCACGTTCTATTCCTATGTGAAACAGTCCGAAATTACCCGGTTCATGACCCGTAAGCCAGTGTGAAATAATATCAACCCGGAAAGCATCCTTGCCGAAAACCGTACTGTTAGTCATAAATTTTCCCGGTTTTCCGTCATGCGGACCACCATTAAAGCCATCACCATCCTGGGCATACACACCTTCCACTATATTTATTCCGGTTGGTATCACACTGTAGGCATCAATCATTCTCTGTACCCACTGCTCCATCCAGAAACCACCTCCGTAAGGGGGCCTGTCCTGCTTGCTTTTCCACCTGGGCATTCCCTGATCTTCATGCATCTTCTGAAGCTCGGCTATTCTTTCCATATAATCGGGCTGAAAGAATTTGTGATAGCGCTTGTCATAGGTCTTGAAAATATCATAATGACCTCCGCAAAACTGGTGAAATCTTCTTCCCGTAGTACCCTGCAGATTCTTTATTGCACCTGTTATTCCCATCTGATGGGCCTTGAGCTTTGCCAGATTTATCAGGAAAGTACCTTCTGCCGACATAGGTGCCATGAAACCGACTTCTCTGAACACCACTCCCCCGTTCACTTCCCGGAAAATTATTTCTCCTTCCGGAAGATCCCAGTAATCCTTTGAACTCAGATCCTTCAGGTCAAAATTGTTTCTCCGGGCCATGTCATAATAACCCAGGGGCTCCCACTGATGCGTGCAGGCACATTCCCTGAGATGAAACTTTTCCGGACCCAGTGTCTTTACACCTTTAAGAAATCCTTCAATATAATTAAGATCCGTCGTTATTCCCAGGCTGGACAAGGGATCATTCGGATCGGGCCTCCCGGTACATGTCCAGTTGGGTTTGCAAGTTATTGGCGTAGCCAGGGGATAACCCCTGCCATCGCTTGTTCTGACGAACATTTCCCCTGCCAGCTTGAATGCTGCATCATGAATGGCCTGACTGTCATCCGGTGCACCAACAGAAGTAAGATTGATAAAAACAGCTTCCGGATGCTCCTTTATAAAAGGATGAAGGTCAAAACCATTCCCACCCTGCAGGCCTGAACCGGCAAAAGCATCTAAGGCAGGGTGAACAAGCCCCATCATTCCTGCTGCAGATGAGAGCCTTATAAAATCACGTCTTTTCATTTATTTATAATTAGATTCAGTTTAAGTAATTACTATTTATTGTAAAACATATAATTCCAGTATTTGTTTGGATGTTCACACATGCTGCCGGGTCAGGTTGCAAGCGGATGACCTTTCGGATACCTGACCTGTGTGCGTGAAACCCGGTATTCATTCTTCTTCGCAGTAAATGTTGCATTCAGGTATTCACCCAGATGAATCTGTCCGCTAATGGTATCTCCTGACAGTGTCCCGGAGAAAATATATGCTACACTGTCGGCAACCAGTCTTTCAGTACTGCTCAGTTTAACCTGATCCCCTTCAATGGTGCCTGCAATCTCCCTGAATGAGAATTCGGTCCTGTGAGATCCCTGCAGCCAGTTTCCGTCCTGTTCCAGTAAAAATACATGACTGCCCTCGCTGCTGAAGAACTGAACATCCACCTCCCACCTTCCGCTTATGTCAGCTGATGGACGGGCCATTTCAGCGGGCTTCGGATATCTCTTCGACAGGAGTTCAAAGATCCTGTCTGCAACAATCTTATCATGCCCCGGCTGCATCTGTCCTGAACTAACTCTCAGTGAAGAAGTTCCGTCCTCTTCATTGCTGGTGCCGCGCAGTGCAATCCTGGGACTGGTATTTGCAAGCATCTCGGCAATATCGGGTCCTGTAACATTAAATCCTGATGAATCCCATGAAATCATAAGAACCGGACTTCTGTTATTCAGATTGTCAGCTGCAGGTTCCCTGATTTCCGTTTTAATGCCTTTTATTTTTGAAACCCTTCCGGAGACCGTATCCAGATAAGCCATCCAGGTCCGGTATTTTTCATCATGATCACGCTTTATCCAGGCTTCCACCGCTGCCAGCATTCCCATCATTTCCTCCTTACCAACCTTATTGTCCCTGCCTGTCCCATGATGGGGCGAACTTGCCTGCCAGGCAGACATAAGAAGATCCTTACGGCCCAAAAGCAGTCCGGCACCCTGAGGACCACACATTGCCTTTCCACCGCTGTAGGCCACAATTGAAGCTCCGGCTTCAAGATGAACATTCGGTATGGTCAGATCCTCTGCCGCAGCATCCACCAGGAACGGAATATTTCCCGGCTTTGCCAGGGCAGCTATCTTGTCAATGGCAAATCTGTTCCCGGGCAGGGTATCATTACCGGTCATCACATATATCATTGCAGTGCGGGAGTTAAGAGATTTTTCCAGTTCCTCAAGACTGTCGACGGTAATAATGGTAACTCCGATATTTCGTATTGCATGATCATAGGCATTCCTGGAACTCCTGGGAATAACTACCTCGGTTTTGTCAAGGCCGGTCAGATCAGGTATCCTGATCAGTTTTTCAGGATTACCCCCCGAAACGCAGGCAGCAGTAACATGTTTCATTCCTGCAGCACAACCGGCAGAAACCATACCCCATTCAGCCCCGGTCAATTCAGCCAGGCGTCTGCCTATTCCCATTGCCAGCTCATCCATCTGGACAAAATGGCGGGCTGCAAAACTTATAGTTTCAATAACTTCCGGCCGTTCAATGGATCCGCTGATAATGGTAAAAGTACCCATGCAATTTATAACCGGCTCCACCCCTATTGACTGGTAAATATCCGGTCCCGGCTCAAGAGGCCCTGTTCCTTTGGATAAAGCTGATTCAAGTGGCAGAAAACTGCCTGCAAAAGGCAAAATTGTCAGACTTTTGATAATATCTCTTCTTTTCATGGTTTTTGGTTCAATTAATATCTGGGATTACTGTAATTCCTGTTAAAATTTAATTGTTTGATTTTCAAGCCAGCTTCTGGCTGAAATTCCGTTCTGATCATATACCACCCTTCCTTCACGGATGGTAAGCTCGGTTTCTATCCTGCGGTCTCCGTCAAGCCTGTAACCGGCTGCATCAACAAAACCGAATTTTCCTTCTCTTATGCTGAAAACGGCTATATCGGCTACCGCTCCCTCGCTTAAATGTCCCAGATCCTCTCTTTTCAGAGACTGAGCCGAATTCCAGGTGGCCCTGCTTATTACTTCTTCAAAACTCATACCAATATTCAGGTACTTTGACATAATATCCAGCATGTTCTTCATTCCCGAATTCATGCTTATGCGGTGAAGATCGGTACCAAAGGAATCGGGCCACAGCCCCTGCCTGAATGCAGCAATGGCAACATTAAAATGAAACATGCCTCCACCGTGCCCCACATCAAACCTTATCCCCTTCTTCCTTGCCTCAGCCACAAAGGGCCTGATTTTTCCCTTTTCATCAAGAAGACATTCCCTGTCGGAAGCCACACAAAATGAATGTGTATAAATATCTCCTTCCTCCATCCTCGAAAGTATTCCTTCCAGCGGAAGCTGCGGCAGGTGACATTCAACAAGGAGAGGAACATCAGAAATCCTGGCTGCTTCAACAGCTCTGTCAAAGGGTGTCCAGTCATTTCCCCTGTAATGACCAATCTTTACACCAACAATTATCCCGGGATACTGATCAATAACCAGTGAAGTCATGCGGGCATCCATATCATTGACATCCTCCTCACGGGGAAAACCCGTCATTCCCGATCCTGCAACATTCAAAAAGGCAAGTACCCTTGTTCCGGACCTGTCAATAACCTGCTGCTTGAACAGTGGAAAATTTCTCCAGCCGGAGGTTCCGGCATCTGCAACAGTGGTGACACCTGATTTAAATGTAAAATCATCGGGAGAAACACTGGAAAAACCATTTGCAAAACCCGTTTCCGGACCAACAAATACATGAGTGTGAATATCTATAAGTCCCGGACTAACATATAATCCGTTTAAATCAATTACCTTCTTTGCTTTTTCTGAAGAAATAGACGGAGACACTTTCACAATCCTGTCTTTGAAAACGGCAATGTCCATCCGTCCGTTTATCTGGTTTTTTGCATCAATAAGGTGGCCGCCCCGCAGAAGAATATCAATCTCCTGTGCAAACACACTGTCCGGTAACAATGCCGGGAACAGCAAAATTATGCACAAAATCTTTAAAGCCTTGCGGTATGACTGCCTAATATGCCTGGTACATAATATTCCTCCCACCTTTGATATTATTTCCACTACTCGTTCCACAATGCTGCTCCTATGCCATTGAGATCCCATACAATCCTTCCGGCACGGATCGTGAGTTCAGCCTCAAGCTTCTTGTTTCCTTCCATTTTTGTTCCCCGCACATCCAGGAATCCGAAATCACCCGTATGAAGTCTGAACACGGCAACGTCGGCATCTGCACCGGGACTAAGGGTGCCCAGGTCTGTTCTTTTAATGACTTTTGCAGGATTAAAGGTTGCACGCCTGATCACATCCTCAAGCGGAAGTCCCATATTGAGAAATTTCGACAGCAGGTTTGTCATATCCTTCATCCCGCTGTTCATACTTCCGATATGGAGATCCGAACTGATCACGTCAGCAATGAATCCCTGCTGTACCGAAGGTATTGCCTGTTTCCAGTGAAAAGCCCCTCCCCCGTGACCAACATCAAAAACAATTCCTCTTTTCTGGGCTTCAAAAACAAAGGGCTTCACCTTCCCGTTTTCATCCACCGGCACTTCACGGTCCCGGGGAGCATTGGCATAGGTATGTGTCCAGATATCTCCCGGCCTGAGATGCTTCATAAACAATTCCTCAATTGAAAGGGGCGGGTCATGCTCACCCAGATCAACCATCACAGGTACATCAGCCAGTCTTCCGGCCTCAACTGCATGATCAACCTGGGTAAAATCCGGTCCCCAGTAATGTGCCGACTTGACACCAACCAGGATATCCGGAAACAGTCTTTTTATCATATATGAAACCATCACCGGATTCATGTCACTGACATCCTGTTCTTCAAACCTGCCGTACATCCCGGTGCCGACAATATTGAGAAAAGCGAGAATTCTTGTCCGTGACCTGTCAATGGTCTGTTCCTTGAATTTCCTGAAATTCCTCCAGCCGGCAGATCCTGCGTCAACAACTGTGGTAACACCGGCCCTGAAAGTGAATCCGTCCGGAGGCAGGGCATCCCAGCCATCGGCAATATATGATCCGGGTTCAGTACCATGAAAAGCGTGAACATGCATATCAATCAGACCCGGGGTAACATACATGCCACTGACATCAACAAGCTTGTTAACATCTCTGACGGGAATGTCGGGAGCCACACGAAGTATCCTGCCTCCGGCTATGGCTACGTCCATTTTTTCATCAATACCGTTGGCCGGATCTATTACATGTCCGCCCTTCAGCAGAATATCAATTGTCTGGCCACTGGACAAGTTACTGCCGGCAAGAAAGAATGCAAGCAAAAACAGACAGACTTTTATCAGGCCTGTCCGTGTAATGGTTTGTTTTATCCTGTTCCTCATCATTTGCTGATACTATAGTCATCAGATTCCATAAATAAATCAGAGCATAAATATAGGGAATAAGTTTCTATAAATTTTTAATTTTACGGAACCCCCGGCCATAGATTATGGTCAAAAGTATTATATTTATAATGAAACTCAAGCCGTAAAATTCATAAATATTGTTAAAATACTGTCAGTCTATACTTTAATTTACGGACTGATCACTTTGCACAGCAGGCGGTAAGCTCTGAATAAAATAACAAGACACTATAAATAAGAATCTTAACAAAAATAATATGAACAGATTAACCAGGCGTCAGTTTATCGGCAAAAGTGCCATGGGAATGGGAGCAGCACTGATTGCATCACATTCCGCTGCGGATCTCAAAGCTTTTAGCCCGCCCAGACCGGTAAGATATCCGCTGGGTTTTCAGGTATGGACAATCCGTGAACAGGTCATAGGGGATTTCGCGGGTACCATGAAGATGATGGCAGGAATGGGATATAAAAGTGTTGAAATGTGCTCTCCCCGGGGATATGAACTTTCAGGCTTTGGTCCCCTGATGAAAATGCCGCCCAGGGAGATGAAGCAGATAGTAAATGACAACGGGATGCTGCTGGAAAGCACCCATTACACGATGAACGAACTGCGGAACAATCTTGAAGAACGTATCAGCTTTGCAGCCGAGTCGGGACAAAAGCAAATGATACTTTCCAGTTTTGATCTGCCGCGGGATGCCACGATGAGCGACTGGATGAGAGCTGCTGATGAACTGAACAAAATCGGTGAAATAACAAAAAAAGCCGGTATCCAGACAGGCTTTCACAACCATCATACAGAATTCGGGGAGATCGATAATGTGCTTATCTATGATGCCCTGCTCGGGCAGTTCGACGCTGAACTTGTAAAAATGCAGTTCCAGGTTGCAGTAATAGACATCGGATACAAGGCTGCAGACTATTTCAACAGCTATCCCGGACGGTTTATTTCGGCCCATCTGGCAGATTATTCGGTACTTGACCGGAAAAATGTTGCCCTCGGAAAAGGTATTGTTGACTGGAAAGAATTTTTCGCTTCCGCCGGCAGGGGAGGTCTGAAAAATATCTTCGTTGAAATGGATCAGGACACATTCGGGGACAGTGCCCTGTTTATTAAAAACCTGCAATATTAAAATCATTTGCAGTTTTACCGGTCATGCTGAGGCAGTGCCGCTACCATGTCATTGTCAATAAGCCTGCTGTTGTAGCTTTGTATTATTGCCTTCAGCTTGTCAGCCATAACAGATAAAAGTTCAGCTTCTTTTTCAAGCAGATTCACCTCCAGAAATCTGTCGTTTTTATAATTATATAATCCCGCAGGTTTGTAATCCACCATTACAAGGATATGATCCCTCATGTAGAGGTGATATATGCTGCCGTTTGTATTGAACGCAAAAGACTCACCCGAATCATCAAAGAGATCATTGCCAAAAGCAATGAACTCTTCGTCGTAATTCAGATAATTGAGAACGGTAGGCATGATATCTATCTGCTGGGCAATCCTTTTCCTCATTCCCTGCATGTCACTGCCGGGTTTGTACAGGATCAGCGGAACCGAATATAATCCATAGCTGTTCTGGTATTCCCTGTGAATCGACTCGTTCGTGTGATCAGCAGTAATTACAAACAGTGTATTTTGAAAAAACTCTTCTTCCGAGATGCTTTTGAAGAATCCCCTCAATGCAAAGTCGGTATATCCCACAACTTCAGCTATGGGAACCGGCCCCCTGGGAAATTTCCCCTTATATTTCTCCGGGACCCTGAACGGATGATGTGATGAAAGAGAAAAAAAGGAAGCCAGAAACGGACGCGGAAATTCTTTCATACTTTCCCCGAAAAACCTGAAGAACGGCTCATCCCATATCCCCCACATGCCATCAGTATCTCCCGGATAGGGATAATTTTCATAACTCACATAATTCTGAAAACCGGAAATACGGGCAAAGGAATCAAATCCCATCGATCCGCTCAGGGCACCATGGAAAAATGTAGTGTAATAGCCTTTCTTCCCGAGATGTGCAGCCAGACCTTCAATCCGGTTATTGGAATAGTGAGATATGGCATAAGGCGTTTCCAGTGAAGGTATTGAAGCCAGTATGGAAGGCATTGCATCAATGGACTTTTTACCGTTTGCAAGGGAAACATCAAAAGTCAGACTGACACTGATAAGAGAATCAAGAAAGGGAGTATATCCGGAATAATTACCGCCATCAAGATCCTTGTTCAGCGCTCCGATATATTCACGGCCAAAACTTTCAAGAATGATGATTACCACATTTTCTTCACTGAAACCACCTTCATGTTCCGGGGTAAAATGCGGGTTGTATAATTTATTTAACTTGTCGTCGTCAAAAAAATCCTTCCTGTCAAGAGGCTTTTTTCCCATTGTCCTGAATATGCTGAATGGAGTATTGAGAACAATCGCCACATTGGTGGGATTGTTTACATAACGTGCAGCATTACTGTTTGATATGGGTCTTGTAGATCCGTTGAGGCTGCCACGTGCCCCCCCCACCACAAGGCCGGCAGCCAGGGGTACAAGAAGAATATTGATTATTACATAGGCCGGCCTGCCGGATGGCCGGGGCCTTTCCGGCTTTACCCTCCTGTACAGGTATATCATCAGGATCCAGATAAAAATACAGAAGAGCGTAACGGGCCAGTAATCAATCATGAATTTAAAAAACATTTTCACCACACCGGGCTCACCTTCAAATGTACGGAACACATCCGAAGTTGCCCGCTTGAAGACAAAGCGATAGTAAACAAAATCTGCACTGTTGACGGCAAAAGCCAGTCCGTTGCTGAAAAGAAAAATACAGCCGAGAACTTTTTGATAGATTGTATTATATCGGAAATCGAAAGGCAGAAGGTTGAAAAATATAAATACCAGGTTTATATATACTGCTGCCGAAATATCAAAAACCAGTCCCCCTCTCATTATTGATAAAAATTCCGCAGCACTTATGCCGGGAAACATTTTATAATTGAAAATATAAAATCCGATCCTGCTTAAGGAAAACAGGAAAAGAATTATTAAAATCCTGTAAATCAAAACAACCAATATGTTTTTGCTAAAGAACCAGTTCTTCATGCCTCAATTATTTATTTTGCTGAGCCGGAATTTATGTTCCTGCCGGAATTCATGTTCCTGTCAGAATTTATTTTCCTGTCAGAATTCATGTTCCTGTCAGAATTCATGTTCCTGCCTGGACTTATATTCCTGCCGGAATTTCTTATCCGGAAATAATTTCCGGGTCTGATACTGCTGCCTGATCCGGATTTGTAAAAATATAAAAACAATTGAAAAAAAACCCGGTGAACAATCATTCACCGGGTCCGGGTATTTATATTTTCTGCCTTACCTGATTATCAGCCTTTCCTAATTATTACCGGAATCCTCATAATATTCCTGCAACTGGCCCGTATTGAAATCCTTCAGGTAAGAGGCCGCCTTTTTTCTTGCCCCCATACCTATCAGTGAAAACAGAATAAGCAGAGCTGCCAGTACAAGGACAAGTACCCGGGAGCTTCCTGCATTGGCTTTCAGAGCCTGAACAAGACCATGATAAAGAAGGTAAAGCCCGTAGAGCGAAACAGCAAGGCTCACAATTGTGCCGAGGATGATATTTATGCCCATAAAAAAGCCGAGGAAAGCTGACACAGGCATCATTACCATCAGG
>JAAYKX010000054.1 GCA_012522155.1 Bacteroidales bacterium | reverse complement strand
CATACACTTCGGGCGGACTCTGTTCCAGGACATTCAGCAGGGCTGTTTCTATCTTGGTAATTGACTAGTCGAGGCAGTAGTCTATTTCCTGATAGGACACAGGTATTTCGTCCGGAAGGACAGTCATTATTTTGGGACCCCTTACTATATAGTCGGCTGGCGGATTGTCTATGTCGGGAAATGCGGCACCGACAGCGATTTTGATGTCCTCTGCTGTCCTTTCCCCTATTTTGATATTATGCTGATGCCTCATATAAGCCTGAATATCAGCAGTGAATCCATCTCCCGCAATTCTTACCGACTTGTTGCAAACGATGCCTCCCAGTGCAATAACGGCTATCTCGGTGGTACCGCCGCCAATATCAATGATCATTGAGCCCTCGGGTGCTTCAACATCTATCCCGATACCGATGGCTGCCGCCATTGGCTCGTAAATAATATAGACATCCCTTCCCCCGGCATGTTCCGATGAATCGCTCACAGCCCTTAGTTCCACCTCGGTACTTCCGGAAGGTATGCAAATGACCATTTTCATGGATGGAGAAAAAAGTTTCGGCCCCCTGTTGATCATCTTTATCATTCCCCTTATCATCAGTTCGGCCGCATTGAAATCGGCAATCACCCCGTCACGCAGGGGCCTTATAGTCTTGATATTTTCATGTGTCTTGCCATGCATCTGTCTTGCAGCCTCCCCTATAGCTATCAGCTTTCCCATATTCTTGTCAATAGCAACTATCGAGGGTTCATCGACAACAATCTTGTCATTCTGAATAATAATAGTATTGGCTGTACCTAAATCAATAGCAATCTCCTGTGTCAAAAATGAAAATAGTCCCATATATCATCAATGTTTAAAATGTCTTATTCCTGTAAATACCATTGCCATTCCATTTGCAGAACAAAAATCTATTGAATCCTTGTCCCTGACTGATCCTCCCGGCTGAACCACAGCTGTCACACCTGCCTTATGAGCAATCTCCACACAGTCCGGAAAAGGGAAGAAGGCATCAGATGCCATAACGGAACCTTTCAGTTCAAAGCCGAACAAACGGGCTTTCTCTATTGCCTGCTTCAATGCATCCACCCTTGATGTCTGTCCTATTCCGCTTGCACACAGCTGTTTGTTTCTTGCCAGGACAATCGTATTTGACTTGCTGTGCTTTACAAGGATATTGGCAAATACCAGGTCATCAGTTTCATGCTTTTCAGGGATCCTCGGCGTTACAGGCTTCAGGTCACCGGCTGTCTGTGTGCTGTTATCCCTTTCCTGCCAGAGAACACCGTTCAGAAGTGATCTGAAGCCGGATTTTATTTTAAGTACGGATCTTGTTTTTAAAAGGATTCTGTTTTTTTTCTGTTTCAGTATTTCCAGCGACTTTCCACTGAAGCCGGGTGCTATCAGAACTTCAAAAAATATCTGGTCCATTGCGGAAGCTGTCTGTTCATCAATTTCCCTGTTAACGGCAATTATTCCTCCGAATGCCGAAACAGGGTCACATGCCAGGGCATCATTCCATGCATCGGTGAGCTTGTCCCTTGAGGCTGCCCCGCAGGCATTGTTGTGTTTGATGATGACAACCGTCGTTTCCTCGAATTCATCAACAAGGCTCACCGCAGATTCAATATCAAGCAGATTGTTGTAGGAGATATCCTTCCCGTGAAGTTTTTCAAAGATCTCGTCGAAATCCCCATAGTAAATACCTTTCTGATGAGGGTTTTCACCATATCTGAGCGGAGCGGAAATATTTATACTTTCCCGGAACACGGGGAGAGCTTCCGAACGGTTGTAATATCTGAATATTTCAGTGTCATAATGTGATGAGGCCATAAAGGCTTCGGCTGCAAAACGCCTTCTGTCAGGCAGGGACGTCACCCCCCCCTTCTCCCTGAGAAGATCAAGCAGCCTGCCGTACTGATCCCGCGATGAGATGACCAGTACGTCCCTGAAATTCTTTGCTGCAGCCCTGATAAGCGAGATACCTCCAATATCAATTTTTTCCGTTATTTCTGCCTCATCATCCGTATTTTTTACTGTTTCCTCAAAAGGATAAAGATCCACAATCACCAGGTCAATCTCCGGAATGCCGTACCTGGTCATTTGTTCCATATCCCCGCTGTCCTCCCTCCTTGCAAGAATCCCTCCGAAAACGGATGGGTGCAGGGTTTTTACCCTGCCGCCAAGAATGGAGGGATAGGTGGTAAGATCTTCAACTTTTTCTGCGGATATACCCGTACGGGCAATATGATCAAAAGTGCCGCCTGTTGAGAATATCCTCACGTTCAGCTTATTAAGCACCCTTACTATGTCATCCAGTCCTTCCTTGTGATATACGGAAATTAATGCACTTTTAATTTTTTTTTCACTCATTGTCTGATTATTATGATTGCCGGAAATAGTTTCAGCGGGCCAGTAAAAATAGGTATTTTTTTACAAACCTCAACATGTTAAATAATAATGATTATCAGCATAAAATGAACATACTTTTCCGGTTTTTCAAATCTCCCGCTATTTTATTTGTTTATCTTTGAATTCCGTAATTTTATTCAAACAGGGGATGAAATTTCTAAAGCTGCTGAAAGAAAGTATTATTCTTGCACTGGGATCGGTGATGGTCAATAAGTTAAGAACATTCCTCACCCTTTCCGGGATCACCATAGGGATTTTTTCCATCATATCCGTGTTTACAGTGCTCGACTGGATGGAAAAATCGATACGCGACAGTATCAATTCGATGGGAAGCAATGTGCTGTATATTCAGAAATATCCCTGGACGGTCGGCACCAGTATCAAATGGTGGGACATCATCCGCTGGCCGGCAGTTTCACTTGAAGATTACCAGGCTATTTCAGGCAGATCCACCAGGACCGAGGCACTTTCCCTGGTTGTTGGCCACTCAGCAAACATGAGCTACAGGAATAATTCCACCGGCGGGGCACCGATCGCAGCCGTAACCGATAATCTTGAAAAAGTAATATCCTTCGAAGTCGAAAAAGGAAGATATTTCTCCCCCTATGAATATTTCAGCGGCAGCAACGTGGCGGTACTGGGAGCGGAAACAGCTGAAAGGCTGTTCAGGGAGGAAGATCCTGTCGGGAAGGAAATAAAGCTTCAGGGCCGCAAAGTAAGGATTATCGGGGTTCTGAAAAAGGAAGGGGAAGGCGGCATAAGCCTGAGCAACCTTGACCAGCTCACCATTATTCCCCTGAATTTTGGCAGGAACTTTATCAACCTCAGGAGCAGGTTCCTCAGCACCCAGCTGATAGTCAGGGCCAAGCCGGGTATTGACGTACAGGAGCTCTCGGACGAAGCTGTCATGATCCTCAGATCGGCAAGGCGGCTGAAACCCGCTGAGCCTGAAAATTTTTCAGTAAACACTCCTACAATGCTGTCACAGGGATTTGACCCGGTGTTTACGGGAATAAACATAGGAGGCTGGCTGATAGGGGGCTTCTCAATTCTTGTGGGAGGCTTCGGGATTGCCAATATAATGTTCGTTTCAGTAAAGGAAAGGACAAATATAATAGGCATACAAAAGGCTCTCGGCGCAAAACGATCCTTCATCCTTCAGCAGTTTCTTGCCGAATCGGTTCTGCTTTCAGTGACAGGGGGCATCTTCGGTATAATACTGATTTTCACCGGCACCATTGCCGTAAACTATTTGTACGAACTGAACATGCATCTTACATTCTCAAACATATTGCTTGCCATCACCATTTCCGGGGTTATCGGCATTATTGCAGGCTATGCCCCTGCATATTCGGCAGCCCGCATGAATCCGGTTGACGCAATTGGATATTCATTCAGCTGACGGCCGTACTGCTATGCTCCTGCATATTCGGCAGCCCGCATGAATCCGGTTAACGCAATTGGATATTCATTCAGCTGACGGCCGTACTTCCTGTCTCCTATTCCTGCATATATTCCCGGTTCCCTTCAATCCATTCAGCAAGATCACTGAACATACCCACAGTTAATTGTTCCGGTCTCAGGTCAAAAAGCGGGCAATCCTCATTACGGAGAACAAAAGCCGAGCGCATGGAGTTCCTGAGCTTTTTACGCCTCTGGTTGAAAGCAGCCTTTACTACCTGTCTGAAAAGAGTTTCTTCTGCTTCCGGCTCATTCTCATGACTCCTGATCAGCCTGATCACTCCGGAATTCACTTTCGGAGGCGGCACAAACAGCCCTGAGGGTACCGTAAAAAGATATTCGGTATGGTAATATGCCTGGAGGAGCACACTCAGAATGCCATAGACCCGTGACCCGGGCGGTGAACAAATCCTTTCGGCCACTTCCTTCTGGAACATTCCGCATACTTCCATAACCCTGTCCCTGTAATCCAGCACCCTGAAAAGTATCTGGGATGAGATATTATAGGGAAAATTACCGGCAATACACACATTTCCGCCAATATAGTTTTCCATGTCCATCCTGAGAAAATCCCCCCTTATTATATGTTCCAGATCAGGGAATTTCTTTCTGAGATAATGAACTGATTCATTATCTATCTCTATCACCCTGAAGTCGGGGAAATTTCTTTCCAGAAGATATTCAGTGAGAACTCCGGTACCCGGACCTATCTCAAGTACGGAATCGCATCCCTTCCCCTTAAGGGAATAAGCCACTTTCCTGGCTGTTTCCCTGTCTTTGAGAAAATGCTGTCCAAGACTTTTTTTTGGATGAACTCCGGCCATTTTTTTCAGCTTCAGATCAGGTTCTACATCTGGAGAAGTCCGCGTCCGAATTTTCTCCAGAAGGGCAGCTTGAGCTTTTCAAGCCATACAATGAAGGCCTTAAGGACATTATAGTACAATGTGCAGAACAGCAGTGCTGTCATCATCCATATAACCGCCGTATTGAAAACAAGGGTTCCTATCCTGAGCTTCCCTGCCTGCTTGAAGGGAGCATAGAAATGAGCTCTGCCGAACTTTGACTCCGGAGGCTTGAATATCGGATCAGCCTTCTGAATAAACCTGTCATCCTTCTCAATTATTTTCAGGGTACTCCTTCTGTTCAGAACAAGTTCAGCAAGCCTTTCATTATGGTTTTCCCCAAGGAGTCTGACAAATTGTTTTTCTCCCATTCTGTTTTCAATGCTCCTTTTCAGGGAGTCAAGCTGAAGGGATACTTTCCTTTCCTGTCTCCTGAATGTAATACTCAGACTGTCAAGATAAAAACGCAGGTCATCTCCTGTTATCTCATCAAACTCCTCATAATTCACCCTTTCAAACCATTTACCAGGTTTAATACCGGTTATATCCGACAGATCCTTTACATGAAAATTAATCTTCCTGAAATTATTTTCAATATATTCCCTGTATTCCGGATCCCTGCCTGCCCTGATACATTCCTGAACCTTGACCTTCAGCTCTGGTATAAGGAAGGAAGCCTGCCAGCTGTTCCGGCTTACAGCCATGTCATAGTCAAAGAAATTCCTTTCATAGCGGTTGTTCCTGAACTGCTCAACAGTCATTGCCTCATAGGCCCACCTGGTTGTCATGAGATCTCCTATCACGGGAACATATTTCTTCCTGCTGAATGCCTTGTGCAGTTCATCAAACTGAATCATTGCCCCTCCGAGAAGCAGCTGGGGAACCAGCAGCAGCGGGATAAGAATATAAATACTGATAACCGTTCTCATGCCGGCAGATATGTTAAGACCCAGCAGATTCCCGAAGCATGCCGTGGAGAACAGGATCAGCCAGTGTCTGAACAGCATTCCCTTTATTTCAAGTATTGCATTTGCAACCAAAACAAAAGAAAGAGTCTGTATTGCCGAAAGTACAAACAGGAAATTAATTTTTGAAACCAGATAGCTCAGCCTGCTCAGGTTCAGGAATTTTTCCCTTTCCAGAATTTTCCTGTCACGGAATATTTCCTCCGCACTCACCGTCAGACCCATAAAAATGGCAACGATTACAGACATAAACATGAAGACGGGATAGTTTACATTGGCTGAAAACAAATAATCCCCGTTCTCACTGTACTTTGAAATATATCCCAGTATAAGGGCAAGCAGGGGAGCTTCAAGGAGATTGATCGTCATATACTGCCTGTCGGCAAATTTAGTGGTGATATTCCTTTTAATAAAGGTTCTCACCTGTGCTGCCTTGGCCGGCACCCTGAAGTTTCCGGGAGTAATTGCCGTCTTTTCAGGTATCTTCTCCGGAAAAGGCATCATTTTCCTGCGATATTTCTCATGCCATTCAAGCGGACTCACCTGTCGTCCTTTTTCAGGTCTGCCGTCCTTGTCAATCATCTTGACCTCAACGATCTCCAGTATGTTGTCAGTCTCAATGTTCCCGCAGCTCGGACATTCACTTTCTGCCGCATTGGCCTGGGAGGTCTCTGTCTTGAAATAAACAATGGCCTCAACAGGGTCGCCGTCATAGATCATGTAACCACCCTTGTCAAGTATCCAGAGCCGGTCGAGCATCTTGATAATATCCGACGAAGGCTGATGAATTATGGCAAAGACCATCTTTCCGCTCAGGGCCTGATTCCTCAGAAGATTCATAACCTTTTCGGAATCAAAGGAAGAAAGGCCAGAGGTGGGTTCATCCACAAAAAGAACTACCGGTTCACGCATAAGTTCCAGACCAATGTTCAGTCTTTTACGCTGCCCCCCGCTTACTTTTTTGTTGAGAATATCCCCTACCTGAAGATCTCTTATCTCATAAAGGTCGAGGTCCTGAAGCACTTTCTTCACTGTTGCATTAAGCTGATCCTCCGAATAATCACCGAAACAAAACCTTGCATTGTAATAGAGGTTCTGGTAAACCGTAAGTTCCTCAATCAGCATATCATCCTGCGGGACATATCCTATCAGTCCCTTTATCTCCCCGGAATCGGCATGTATGTCATATCCGTTTATATAGAGATTACCTTCGGTCGGTTTTATTTTTCCGTGAAGAAGGTTAAACAGGGTCGTTTTGCCTACCCCGCTTCCTCCCATGATCCCGACAAAATTACCCGATTCAACAATGAAATTCATTTTACGGACGCCGTTCTCCGAATTCTTGAACAGATACTGGACATCATGCCCTTCAAAGATCACTTTTTCGGTAAATTCCCGTGAAACGAACTTTTTGAAGATCCTTGAATAGTAAATGGGATCAATACCGAGTCCCTTGATATTGACTCCCCTTTCCAGAAGATAGGGCCTGTAGGCAATAATATCGCGGCCCTTGAAATAAAGAGTTATCGGTCCGTCGTAGCTGAGAAGCAGGGTTTCGGTGCTTTCAATATAAAGCACTATCATATGTCCCCTGAAACCCTTTACCCTAAGATGTTTCCACTTATCATAGTTACTGTACAGCTTTGATCCGGAAAGCTCGGGCCTGTCACTTTCAATGATAAGAACACAATCGGTGGAGATATCGTCAAATGCCCTGCCTACAATAAATGCCGAAGCATTCTCATATTCCTTGCGGGGAATGTTGAAAGTGCGGACAACTATGTCAACAATAATCTTTTCCTGATCTGAAATTACACCATCCTCAAATGCAAACTCCAGAAGCTGAAGAAAAACGATCATCCTCTCCTCAAGGAACAATCCCTTTTTGATCTGGCGGCAGATATTTGTAATCTGAAAGGAGATCAGTGAGTTTTCATCAGCCAGCTCAGTTTTGTCGAGACCTTTTAATTCATTTGAATAAAATTCCAGATTATTTTCGAACAGGGCATAGTATTCCTCCTCAAGCTCCCTGTTCAGATATCGTCTGAGGTAGCTCCGCAGTATTTTTTTGCCCCTGGCCGTTATTCCTGACGGGTTAACCGTTGAAACAATGGCAAAAATATGAATCAGGGCCAACAGTACTGATTCCCTCATAATAATGCCTGTTCACAAAAAGACCGCAAAGTATCATTCTCTGCGGTCATATGTCAGTGACGATGATTATTTTATGATTCTGGCCCGAATCTCTTCTACAGCCTTTGTAATATCTATGATATTTTGCTGGCTAAGACTTGTTCCAAGACCTTCATTTACTTTTTTTATGGGTTCAAGGATCTCCAGGAAATCCCTGATGTCCGGGTCGTCTGCATAGGGTTTGGTAATTTCCATATAGGTGTCAAAGGATTTCTTCTGTTCAAGAAGACTCCTGGATATTCCCGCTATCTGATATGCTGCTTCAGATACGTGAGTTGTAAGATACAGTCCCTCTACCCATGCTCCTCCGACAACAAGCATTGCCAGGGTCTCCTGGTCATTGTCCACCAGGTAGGCATATGTGTTCTGAAATGCATCGGTAAGGATCCTGACAAGTTCATCCCGGTTGTCATAGTTCTGTCTTATCTTTTCATACCAGCTTTCATCATAGATCTGCGACATATTCAGCTCATTGGCAAGAGACCGGAGAGCGCTCAGGTAATTCAACACTTCCTGCTGCATGTTGTACAGGGTGGCATAACTGAGATCTGCGCCGTATCCGCCCAGATTAATTGCACGGTCTGTGCTTTTAATATACTTTTTGGAGTTCTCTGCAGGATTTGAGATACCGAATATATAACCCACCTCCAGATCGGTCAGCATTTTAATAACCTCGGCAGATGTGGGTAGCGGATAAACATTTTTTTCTATTTCATCCACCAGGACGCCGCCGGCCTGTTCAAATTCGATTTTCTTCTCTTTCTTCCTGCTTTTGCATGAAGTGTTTGAAGTAGTGACAACAATTCCTGCCAGAAACAACGGAAGAATTAATGCTGCAAATGTATTTTTCATCCCTGATCAATTTATTGTTAACGTAACGTTTAAAATTGCGCATAAAAATAGTAAATTAATTATTAAATCTGCAGCACTGCATCAGTTATTTATTCATTATGCCCCCTGTCTTATCAACTGTATCTGAAATAATTCAATTATACCGGAAAGGGGTCCGGACCTAAAAGTCTAAAACTCTTGCATGTCAGAAAGAGCAGGAGAAAAACAGTCTTTCCCCCTTTTATACAAGCACCGGGTTTTAAAAGGAAATATAATTACACAAATCTGATTTTGATATCTATCTTTGAACTCCTGTAAACAATTATATTCAGAAGATGTGGAATTTTGATGAAGAGATCGGCAGGGAAGACAGTGATTCTGTCAAATATGATCTGAGATACGAGAAATTCGGAAAGAAAGATATTATTCCGATGTGGATTGCAGACATGGATTTCAGGACACCCGGATTTATTACTGAAAAACTGCAGGAGCGCCTTGATCATGAGATATACGGATATTTTTTCCGCTCACCCAAATATTACGACTCAATAATTTCGTGGCTTAAAACCCGCTACGACTGGTCTGTCGAAAGGGATCACATCTGTTTCAGTCCGGGTACCGTACCCGCGATAAACCTGTGCACACTGACATTCACCCGTCCGGGCGAATCAATAATTGTCCAGCCACCTGTCTATTACCCATTTTTTTCTGCCGTGGAAAGTCATGGCAGACAGCTGATTTATAATCAGCTGAGGGAGAAAGACGGGAAATGGACCATGGATATTGAATCGCTCAGCTCCATGATCACGCCCGGCACAAAAATGATTATTCTTTGCAATCCCCATAATCCCGTGGGAAGGGCATGGAGCCGTGACGAACTGATGGAACTTGCACGAATATGCATAAAAAACAGGATAATAATCCTTTCCGACGAGATACACTGTGATCTTACCCTTCCGGGATACAGGCATACACCGTTTGCAACGCTCTCGGATGAGATCGCTGATATAACCGTGATATGCATTGCTCCGAGCAAGACATTCAACCTGGCAGGCCTTTCCACCTCCTCAGTGATTATCAGCAACCCGGTGCTGAGAAAATATTTCATGCACAAAATGGACAGTCTGCATACAGGCAACGGGAACATTTTCGGAAGTATTGCATCCACTGCTGCCTACAGCGGAGGGCATGAATGGCTTGATGCACTCACCGCATATCTGGAAGGGAATATAAACTATGTAACTGATTACTGCAGGGAATTAATTCCTGAAATCATTCCGGTCAGACCCGAAGCCACCTATATGCTGTGGCTCGACTGCAGGAAACTGGGAATGACCGGAAAAGAGCTCCGGGAATTTTTTGTGAACAGGGCAGGGGTCGGAATGAATGAAGGCTCGGAATTTGGTCCGGGCGGAGAAGGCTTTATGAGAATGAATGTCGCAATGCCCCGCAGCAGGGTGGAAAAAGCCATGCAGCAGATAGAAAAGGCTGTTTCGCATATTCCATAAGCTTCCCGGCCATCTCCGCAGCAAAGTGTAAAAGGCCATGCAGCAGACAGAAAAGGCTATTTTGCATATTCCATAAGCTTCCCGGCCATCTCCGCAGCAGATTTGTTCCTGAAGCATTTCATACTCTCATTGAATCTCGTGGCAATGGCTTCGTTGCAAAGGTTCCCCGGACTGCCCTCGTGAACATAGTCGGACAGTGCAGTTCTGGAAAATGAAGAATTTCTTACCATTACCGATACCGCCTTGTAGGCATCCCTGAACGGTATTCCCTGCTTGACCAGCCTGTTCACCTCCTCAGTACTGAATATTGTATTGTATATGGGATTCTCCAGGATATTCTTCCTGATCCTGATATTGTTCAGCATCAGAAGTGTGATTTCCAGGCATTCCACCAGGTCCTCGAAAGCGTCAAAAATCAGCTGCTTAAGAAGCTGAAGATCACGGTAATACCCTGAAGGAAGATTAGACACCAGCACTGCAACCTGTCCGGGCAGTGTCTGGATAAGATTGGTCCTTCCCCGTATCAGTTCAATAACATCCGGATTACGTTTATGAGGCATAATACTTGATCCTGTAACATATTCATCAGGAAAATCAACAAAGCGGTATTCTGCAGTCATATACAGGCATACATCCATTGAAAAGCGGGAAAGAGTCTGGGCCAGTGCAGCCAGGGCGGATGCAACGGCTGCTTCAACCTTGCCCCTGCTCAGGCTGGCATAAGCTGAATTATATATCAGATCATCAAATTCCAGCAGCTCCGATGTAAGTTTCCTGTTCAGCGGCAGGGTTGTTCCGAAGCCGGCAGCTGTTCCGAGAGGATTCCTGTTGTTGAGGGCACGTGCTGTTACAAGAAGGGCAAGGTCATCCGACAGTGACTCGGCATAGGACCCGAACCACAGTCCGAAGGACGACAGCATTGCCGGCTGCATATGAGTATAACCGGGAAGCAGAACCTCCCTGTACTGTTCACTCAGCGACTGGAATTTCTGAAAAAGCCTGCTCACAAGCTGTGCCATGCTGTCAATCTTCTCCCTGGTATACAATCTTATATCCACAAGCACCTGGTCATTTCTCGATCTCCCGGTATGAATCTTCCTGCCGGTGGTTCCAAGAATTGAAGCCATCTCCTTTTCAATCTGCGAATGAATATCCTCAATTCCGCTCTCAATGGCCAGGCTGCCTTCCTCATCCCATACAAACAGCGAATGAAGTGCCTTCAGTATATTTTTCTTCTCCTCATTGTCTATCAGGCCGACATCATGAAGCATGATCACATGCGCCATCGATCCGACAATATCCCATTTGGTAAGATGAACATCGGTTTTCCTGTCCCGTCCTGCAGTAAATTCTATGATGGCCGGTTCGGGATTGATACCTTTTTCCCAGAGTTTCATTTCTTTATAGTTTATTTTTCAGGCTCTGTTCAACAATAGCCCTGTGAGCCATGAGCCTTATGGCATTAATCTTAATAAATCCCATGCTGTCGGTCTGGTCAAATCCTCCTTCAATATCCATACTTGACAGCTTCTCGTTGTAGAGGGATGAAGGCGATTCCCGTCCTTCAATGAGAACATTGCCCTTATAAAGGCAAAGATGTACACTTCCGTCAATCAGTTCCTGACTTTTTTCTATTGCTGCCATCAGAAAATCCATCTCCGGACTGAACCAGAACCCGTTATATATCAGCTCTGCAAATTTCGGGGTAAGCATGCTTACCAGGCGCATAACCTCACGGTCCATGGCAATTCCCTCAATATCCCTGTGGGCAATATGAAGCACAGTGGCAGCAGGCGTTTCATACACTCCCCTGGATTTTATCCCGACAAACCTGTTCTCCACCATGTCAAGAAGGCCGATACCATTCCTGCCGGCCAGCTCATTCAGGTAAACAAACATGTCATAGGCGTCTTCCTTTACTGTCCCGTCTTCCTTGTTTACAAGTCTTACCGGGATGCCGTTCCTGAAATGAATGACAATCCTTGTCTCCTCATCCGGGGCATCCTGGGGCATCACCATCTTTACAAGCATGTTTTTGTGAAGACTGTACATCGGATCTTCAAGAATACCCGCCCGGTGACTAATATGCATCAGGTTCTCATCCTGGCTGTATGGCTTGTCAATACTTGCCCTGACAGGTATCTTCTTTTCGGAAGCATATTTCAGAAGGTCGGTCCTCCCCTTGAAGCTTTTAAGAAAATCCTTGTCCTTCCAGGGCGATATCACCCTGATCCCGGGCATAAGGGCATAATAGCAGAGTTCAAACCTCACCTGGTCATTCCCTTTTCCCGTTGCACCGTGAGCCACAATGCCGGCCTGCTCCCGCCTTGCAACCGCTATCTGCTCAGCCGCGATAAGAGGTCTTGAAAGAGCTGTCCCCAGTAAATACCTGTTCTCATATATGGCATTTGCCATTATTGCCTTCAATACATAGTTCTCAACAAACTCCCTTTTAAGATCGGAAATAATCACCCTGGAGGCACCCAGCATCTCCGCCTTCTTCCGGGACTCCTCAAAATCGTCATCCTGACCGACATCTGCAATAAAGGCAATCACTTCATAACCTTTTTCAACCAGCCATTTAAGAATGATTGATGAATCCAGGCCGCCACTGTAAGCCAATACAAGCTTTTCTTTCATCCTGAATATTTTTAATTTTTAACTTTATACCTGATTCAGAAATCGTTCCGGGAGACTGCAGCCCGGGGATCTTCCCTGTTCCCACAATCATTTTTCCTTCAGCCATTCATGCAGACCCGGCAGAAGCATCTCGAGACAGTCATGAACCTGCTCAACGGAAACACCGGCCCTGGCAATAACAAGTATAGTGTCATCACCTGCAATCGTACCGGCTATTTCCTGCCTTGCCGAATTGTCAATAAAAATGGCAACATTGCTTGCGTTGCCCGGCAGAGTCTTTATCAGAAGCATCCCTCCCGTATCCGTCATGCCCGTAATCACGGGCAGAAGCTGAACGCGGCCGGAAACGGACGGGCGGACGGACCTGTTTTCCGGGAGAACGTATCTGTATTCCCCCCCGGGAACAGGTTTTCTTACAGCCCCGAGCTGACGCAGATTTCTTGAAAGAGTTGCCTGGGTACAGATTATGCCTTCAGCCCTGAGCTTTCTGAGCAAATCCCCGTGGGATGATATCGCCTCAGCAGCCAGTATCTTTTCAATGGCAAGCAATCTGTCCGCTTTTTGCATATTTATTCACAAAAACCGCAAAGATATTCATATTTTTGCAGAAACAAATGCTCTCCGGAGAATTGTTTTGCTTTTACCTGCCTCATCCTGCGGCCGGAATAAACGATTGTTCCGTCAGGAAAAAACAACGGGAAAAGGATAAAGTTACCGGGGGAAAAACAAGGATCCGGGGAAGGGTACAGTTACCGGAAAAAGAACACAGTTACGGGAAAAAGGTACATTTACGGGAAAAACACAGCATACTACAACATTTTTAGCAACCAGAAATGAAATAAGCAATGTACTGGCTCCTCCTGCTGACAGGCATACCATATTTATATATACTTCTCAGGGTATATAAAAACCTCAGGAAGCTGAAACCCTTCACTCCGGAAGCTGTGCCGGAAGCTGTACCGGAGCTGTTCATTTCGGTCATTGTTGCCTGCAGGAACGAGGAAGCCAATCTGCCTTTCCTTCTGGGGAATATTGCTGCCCAGGATTATCCTTCCGGCCTTTTTGAAGTTATTGTGGTTGATGATAATTCCACGGATAAAAGTCCTGACATTGCATCAGGATTCTCCGGGATAAGAAATCTCAGGGTGTACACAAACAGGGGAAGCGGAAAAAAAGCAGCTGTCAGAACCGGTGTGGCTGAAGCTCACGGAAACCTGATTGTTGCTGTTGATGCGGACTCCCGCATGAAGCCGGAATGGCTCAGGACAATAGTATCGTTCCGGGAAAAAGAAAAATCTGACATGATAATCTGTCCGGTAATCCTTGAAGCAGAAGGCAAAGGTCTTTTTATGCGCTTTCAGGAACTGGAGTTTCTCGGCCTGCAGGCTGTAACGGCAGGATCGGCACAGGCGGGTGATCCCCTGATGTGCAACGGGGCAAATCTGTTTTTTACAAAAGAATCATTTGAAAGACATGCTTTCAGCCTTCATGACGAATTAGCGTCGGGCGATGACATATTTCTTCTTCACAGTATGAAAGCTGACGGATCTTCACGGATATCATGGCTCGAATCGGCTGATGCCCGGATAAGGACAAGTGCTGTTTCTTCAGTGACGGGTTTTCTGAAACAAAGAAAAAGATGGATATCGAAAGCCGGTTCGTACAGCGATTTTTCCACAAAACTTACAGCCCTGTCCACACTGACTGTGGTTGTTCTTCAGGCATCAGCATTCATTGCCGCATTTGCCGCAAGCCGGTTTATGCTCCTGTTCGCAGCCGTATTCCTGGTTAAATCCTCAGCTGATTATCTTGTACTGAGGAATACGGCTGTGCGCTACGGGAAGAAATCCCTTATGAAATGGTTTATTCCGTCACAGTTAATATATCCTTTCTATGTGATTGCAGTGGCAGGCTGTGCCCTTGCAGACAGGAACCGGAACCGGACTTTGAAAACGGGGGATGCAGACCCGGACCTTGAAAACAAAAAGCGCAGGGCCGGCTGAATGATGCTGCACCCGTCAGTTACCCAAATCGGAAAGAAACTTGACCCGCATCAGTCTTATCTCTTCTTCTTCAAAATCATTCCCAAGCTCATTGATGGCCTCTTCAAGTGAATCCGATTCAGCTTCCTCCCTGAAATAGGAATAAATTTCTTCCTGACGGTCATCCTCAATGACTTCATTGATATAATAATCAAGATTCAGCCTGGTTCCCGAATTGACGATTGCTTCAATCTCGGAAAGCAACTCATCCATATCAAGGTCTTTGGCATGGCCAATATCTTCAAGGGACCGCTTCATGTCGATGCTCTGGATAATGTAAACCTTTATCCCCGATTTATTGACCACCGACTTGACCACCATGTCGAGCGGTCTGATTATTTCCTTTTCCTCAACATATTTCTTTATCAGATCCACGAATTCCCTGCCGTATCTCTGGGCCTTTCCTGCTCCCACTCCGGATATGTTCTGGAGTTCATCCAGGTTCACCGGATACTGTATGGCCATATCTTCAAGCGAGGGATCCTGAAATATCACAAAAGGAGGCAATTCCTTCTTCTTTGATATTTTCCTCCTCAGGTCCTTTAATATACTGAACAACTCTTCATCCACGGCAGCTGTTTTTGCACCGAATGCATTGTCCTCCTCGTCCGAATCGGCATAGTCATGATCTTCCGCAAGCATGAAGGAAACGGGATTATCAATAAATTTCACTCCCTCCCTGGTCACTTTCAGTAATCCGTAATTTTCTATGTCCTTTGTCAGAAATTTTGCAATAAGGGCCTGCCGTACAACCATGTTCCAGTATTTTGGATCCTTGTCCTCCCCTATTCCGAAAAATTCCAGCTTGTTATGCTTGTAGGACTTGATGGCAGATGTTACTTTCCCCGACAATATGTTTGCAATATGATCGGCCTTGAATTTTTCCTTAACCGCCAGAATTGTTTCAAGCACATTCACAATTGATTCACTGCCTTCGAACTGGGCTTTGGGATGAAGGCAGTTGT
>JAAYKX010000053.1 GCA_012522155.1 Bacteroidales bacterium | reverse complement strand
GACTTGGTTTTTGGGGCTATTTTTTCCCTTATGGAAGATTCCCTGCTTAAAAGCTGATGTGCAGATATTCCAAGTGCCGGGAGAACAATGATAACCAGAAGGATGATTCCAAGTCCTCCTGCCCAGTGTGTGAGCGCCCTGTAAAAATTTATTGAATATGGCAGTGCTTCAACGTTTGCTATGACCGTGGAACCTGTGGTTGTAATTCCGGAAGTAGATTCAAATAAAGCATCAGTGAACCTCGGTATTGTCCGGCTGAAAATAAAGGGAAAGGTGCCAAACAATGAAAATATCACCCATGACAGCGCTACGGACAGGAATCCCTCTCTGATATTTATTTTCCTGACGGGACTGTTTTTTGTTATGAGGAAAAATGATGTTGAAAATGATAAAGTAATAATTGCCGGCCAGATAAAAGGCATGGCTGATTCATGATAAATCAAAGCCACGGGAATACAAACCAGGAACAGAAAAGTCTGAATGAGCAGATTTGTACTCAGTATCCTTATTATTGCCGGAGGATGTATGGATTTCATGTCAGTCTCCAGAAACTGCGGGCAAAGATAATCACTTATAGTATCATACATTGATTACGGACAAAAATCTGCATCCGGCACATGACTGATAATCCGGTGCTGATTGGTCAATTATAAATCCTATATTTGAAACCCTGTGATTGTTGATCGCAGGATAATATGAACCGGAATGATTACACCTTAAAAATTTAATTCAGATATGGGGAAAGTATTGGTTATTGGTGCAGGAGGAGTAGGTACAGTTGTTATCCATAAGATGGCAGCTCTTCCTGATGTTTTTACTGAGATACTGCTTGCAAGCCGGACCAGGTCCAAATGTGATGCCATTGCGGAAAAGGTTGGCAGTGATCGGGTTAAAACGGCGGCAATTGATGCCGATAATGTTCCTGAACTGGTAAAATTGATTAAATCGTTCAGACCTGACATAGTGGTTAATGTTGCATTGCCTTACCAGGATCTTCATATCATGGATGCCTGTCTGGAAACAGGCGTGGCTTATCTGGATACTGCAAACTACGAGCCTCTGGATGAAGCGAAATTCGAGTACAGCTGGCAGTGGGCATATAATGACAGATACAGGGATGCAGGGATTACCGCTATTCTTGGCTGTGGCTTTGATCCGGGTGTTACATCGGTATTCACGGCCTATGCAGCAAAACATCATTTCGATGAACTGCATTATCTTGATATCGTTGACTGTAATGCCGGTGATCACGGAAAACCATTTGCCACAAATTTCAATCCTGAAATAAACATAAGGGAGGTCACCCAGAAGGGTAAGTACTGGGAAGACGGAAAGTGGATTTACACAAAACCCCATGAAATTCATAAACCACTGACTTATCCCGGAATAGGACCGAGGGAGTCATATCTGATATATCATGAAGAACTGGAATCACTTGTAAAAAATTTCCCCACACTCAGGCGTGCAAGGTTCTGGATGACATTCGGACAGGAATATCTGACTCACCTGAGGGTGATCCAGAATATCGGAATGGCGGGTATTGAACCTATCATGTTTGACGGAAGGGAAATTGTTCCCATCAGGTTTCTGAAAGCCGTATTGCACGACCCGGGTGACCTTGGAGAGAATTATAAGGGATGGACATCTATCGGCTGCAGGATAAGAGGTGTTAAGGACGGGAAAGCAAGAACATATTATGTTTACAATAACTGCAGTCATGAGGTCGCATTCAGGGAAACCGGAACACAGGCCGTGAGCTATACAACGGGTGTGCCTGCAACAATCGGGGCAATGATGTACCTTAAAGGTATCTGGAAGAAAGCCGGAGTTTTCAATGTTGAAGAATTTGATCCTGATCCTTTTATGGAAGAGCTTAATAAGCTCGGCCTGCCATGGGTGGAACTGCACGATGTTGACCTGGAGCTGTAGAGGCTGTTATCGTGCTGTTACTGAAAACAGGGGCAATGCTTTGAAAGAATACAACAATGTTTTGAAAGATTACTGAAATGCCGCACGGCGGACCTATGGCCATAACATATTAAGTATATGCGAATCAATTATGATATATTGCCATCCCCCTGTTTTATTATGGAAGAGGAACGCTTCCGCAGGAATCTTTCGCTCATCAGAAAGGTTGCTGAAGAATCAGGGGCCGAAATCATTCTTGCATTCAAAGGATTTGCAATGTGGGGCGTGTTTGATATTGCAAGGGAATATATTTCGGGAGCTGCAGCAAGCTCTGTGGATGAAGCACGTCTTTGTTTTGAGGAGATAGGGTCTCCCGCGCATACTTATTCTGTTGTTTACAGGGAAGAGGAATTTGATTCAATACTAAAGTACAGTTCGCATATTACTTTTAATTCTGTTCAGCAGTACAGGAAATATTATGACAGGCTGAATAAACATTCTCCGGTTATATCACCGGGCCTGAGAATAAATCCTGAATTTTCCGAGATCAGTTACAGTCTTTACAACCCCTGTTCTCCCGGTTCCAGGCTCGGGGTCCGTGCAGAGGATCTGGACGGAGGTATGCCTGAAGGCATTGAAGGCTTGCATTTTCATGTACTGTTTGAGTCAGATTCATATGCTCTTGAAAAACTGCTTGATGCAGTTGAAGGTAAGTTCGGGAAGTTTTTCCACCGGCTGAAATGGATTAACATGGGAGGAGGACACCTTATCACTGGAAAGGGATATGACACGCTTCATCTCATTGAGCTGATACGGAATTTCAGGAAAAGGACGGGATTGCATGTGATACTCGAACCCGGAAGCGCTTTTGCCTGGGAAACGGGTGAACTGGTGGCAACAGTGGAGGATATAGTGGAAAACCAGGGTATATCCACTGCCATTCTGGATGTTTCCTTTACAGCCCATATGCCTGATTGTCTCGAAATGCCCTACAAACCCAAAATACTTAATGCCACCGATCCGGTTCCGGGCAGACCGGCATACAGAATGGGCGGAAACTCCTGCCTTTCTGGTGATTTTATGGGGGACTGGTCATTTGACAGTGAGCTTAAGCCGGGCGACAGGATAGTTTTCCTTGACATGATTCATTATACAATGGTCAAGACCACTACCTTCAACGGAGTGCATCATCCCTCGATAGCTGTCTGGACAAAAGAAGGGAAATTACGGCTGTTAAGGGAATTCGGTTATGAGGATTATAAAAACCGGCTGTCCTGATTTGTGCCTGACTGCTTCGAAAATCCCTGAAAGTCAATCAATTGCGAGTGTTTTTAGCATCAGAATTTCAGAATGCTGGCCCTGATTCCGACTTTGACGCTATGGTCGGGATACTAGCCCTGACCCTGATTCCGGCTCTGATGCTCTGTTCGGGATACTGGAGCAGACCCTGACTCTGATTCAGACTCTGATGCTCTGGTTGGGGTACTGGCCTTGACCATGACCCTGATCCTGACCCTGACCCTGACCCTGACTCTTGTACTACCCCTGATAATATTCCTGATCAGGTATGGCTACTTTTTTCTGTTTATGGTAATATCGCTGATCATGAGCTTATTATTATGGAGAACTGCGTTCACTATTCTTTCTGCGACTTCTTCCGGGTCCATAAAACCATCGAGGTTGCGTTTCACACCGGCAGCTTCATAAAATCCGGTTTTCATCCCTCCCGGATAAACAGCAATGATATGTCTTTTTCTTCCTTTTAGTTCTATTCTGAGTGCTACGGTCTATCCCCTGGCTCCCCATTTCGCGGCACAGTAAATTGTTTCCTGATCACGTCCAAGCAGGGCAGAGGTGGACATGATATTTACTATGGTAAGTTCTTCTTCTTCAGGTGTTATTCTCAGTATTTCAGAGCTGAGCAGTATCAGTCCCTTCAGACTGCCTTCAAAAATATTGTCAATAGTTTCTGAGTCTGCTTCGGTGGCCGGGGCAAAATGTCCCTTTCCTGCATTGTTGAAAAGGTATTCAGTGATCAGATTATGATCCTGAAGGAACTGACCCGTATTTCTGATATCGCTTTCATTACCCACGTTGCAGACCATTGTCCGGATCAGAGAGTTATCCGAACCAGGATCCGGTCTTTTTCCTGCTTCCGTCAGTTTCCTTGTTGCTTCCTCCACTTTTCTTTTTGCTTCTTCCAGTTTATTGGCGTTCCTGCCAAGCAGGAGAACATTTTTACCTTTTCCTGCAAGCTGTTCGGCAATTGCCAGTCCGAGACCTCCTGATCCTCCACTGATAACTGATATTTTTTTCATCATATTATAATTATTACCGGTGTTACTTTTGTTTTCCTGATTTCTTCGTTTCTTGGTTTACGGCTTCTATGCTTCTCTGCTTCTATGCTTCTCTGCTTCTATGCTTCTATGCTTCTCTGGTTCTTTGGTTCCTTGGCTCCATACTTCTTTGGTTTCCCGGTCTTCTGTTTTGCTGGTATTCCTGTCCTCTGTTTTCTTGTTTTCCGGCCTTCAGTTTCGCCGGTATTCCTGTCCTCTGGTTTTCTGGTATCCCGGCTCCATGTTTCTTTGATTTTCCGGTTCCGCGATTCTGTGACAGCCCGGTTCCATGGTTTGGTGGAATTCCGGTTCTCTGATCCGGAACAGAACTCCCTGATAATTTTGACTTTTATACCTATTGGTCAATCACACCTGATCCTGTCACTTCATCACCGTCATACCATGCTGCAAACTGGCCGGGGGTTATGCTGCGCTGCAATCTGTCAAAAATTACATACATACCTTCTTTTCTCATGAACAGCCGGGCAGGCTGAAGAGGCTGACGGTAACGTATCCTCACCATACAGTCGCGTATCCCGCCATTATTCATGGCGAGATCACTGCGGATCCAGTGAATCTCACCGGCCCTTACAAACAGCCCTTTGCGATAAAGACCGGGATGTGATTGCCCTTCACCCACATAGAGAATATTGTTATCAGTATCAGTCCCGATAACAAAAAGCGGCTCCCTGTGTCCTCCAATGTTTATACCCTTTCTCTGGCCAATGGTGAAAAAGTGTGCACCATGGTGATTGCCTATGATCGTTCCGGACAGATTACCGGGCTGATGGGGGGAGGACATTCTTATCAGTTCATCATCCGTAACCGTTTCATCCGGAAGACCTGAAGGCCATGATGGGAAAACAGAGTTTTTATCAATTTCAATAACCGGTCCGGTACTTGACTTAAGTTTTTGCTGAAGAAAAACCGGCAGATGTACCTTCCCGATAAAACAAATGCCCTGGGAATCCTTACGGCTGGCTGTCGGCAGTCTGAGTCCTGCAGCCAAAGTCCTTACCTCCTCCTTGGTGTGTCCCCCCAGGGGAAATAATGTTTCAGCAAGTTGTTCCTGACTTATCTGGCACAAAAAATAACTCTGGTCCTTGTTTTTATCCTTTCCGCTCAACAGTCTGTGAATGATTCCGGATTCCGTGCTGATATCATCTTTTCTGCAGTAATGTCCGGTTGCAATAAAATCAGCACCAAGCTTTTTTGCCTCCACTGCAAATGAGTCGAACTTTATTTCCCTGTTGCACAGAATATCCGGATTGGGAGTTCTTCCTTTCCCGTATTCTGAAAACATGTAATCAACCACTCTCTTTTTATAAGCCTCGCTCAGATCGACCATGTGAAAAGGTATTCCGGCCTTTTTTGCCACCATTTCCGCAAACATCAGATCATCTTCCCAGTGACAGTCGCTCTGAAGCAATCCGGTTGTATCATGCCAGTTCCTCATGAAAAGTCCGGTGACATCATATCCCTGTTCCCTGAGCAGGCAGGCGGCTACACTCGAATCAACCCCTCCCGATAATCCTATTACTACTCTCTTTTTCACCCGGCAAAGATACTAAAAACTCACCTTTTGCTTTTGAGACCGTTGTATTACTGATGCAATAATATTATTCCCATCTTCCATGCTCAGCATAAAATTCAGTACCTTTATTTCGTGAATTCAGGTACCCTGACCATATACAGTGCTTCGGCAGGATCGGGAAAGACATTTCAGCTTACCCGGATCTATCTCACCCATATCTTCAGGTCGCGTTACAATTACCGTAAGATACTTGCCGTGACATTTACCAATAAGGCAACTGCCGAAATGAAGAACAGGATACTCGATGAGCTTTATCGTCTGGCGAATAGTGAGAAGTCCGAACATCTTGCGCATCTCGTCAGGGACACCGGCAAAAGCGTGAAAGAGATCAGGAATGAAGCTGCCGGACTGCTTTCTGTCATTCTTCATGATTTTTCAAGATTTTCAATTTCTACGATCGATACCTTTTTTCAGAAGGTGATCCGTTCCTTTGCCAGGGAAAGCGGACTGCAATCCGGATACAATGTTGAACTGGACCATAGTATCATATTGTCTGCAGCAATAGATGAAATGATAGCTTCTTCGGCAGATGACCGGGAACTGATGGAATGGCTGACAGAATATGTACTGAAAAACCTTGATGAGGAAAAGTCATGGAACCTCAAAGGTGAGATCACCGGGCTGGCAGAGGAGCTGTTCAGGGAAAAGTTTAAAACATTGCCTGAAAATGAGAGGAAAAAACTTGAAGACAAAGATTATCTGCGTGGTTATATTCAGAAAATCAAAGATATAATCACATCCATTGACAAAGATGTGAGGGATTTTGGAAAAAAGCTTCAGGATTTATATGTCCGCTTTGAACTTACAGATGATATGTTCTATTATAAATCAAGAGGAGTCCCGGGTTTCATAAGAGCATTATCTGAAGAACAAATTAAACTGCCTAACAGCTACGTAAAACAGATCCTGGGTGATAAGCCCAAATGGTCTTCAAAAGATCCTTCCCCCGCTCTGTTAAAAGCTATCAACTCGGGCCTGCAAGAAGCCCTGACTGAAGCAATTGCCTACTGTGAAAAAAATTATAAGCGTTATTGTACCGCTAATGCCGTCTCTGCAAACATTTATACGCTCGGAATTCTTTCGGATGTACTCGTTCAGGTGCGTAAAGCCGCTTCGGATGAAAACAGTTTTCTCATTTCCGATGCCGGGGAACTTTTAAGCCTGATAACGGAAGGTGACCAGGCGCCTTTTATTTATGAAAAGATCGGTAATGTCTTTGAGAATTTTATGATAGACGAGTTCCAGGACACATCACATCTGCAATGGAAGAACTTTCAATTCCTCATAGCCGAGAGTATGAGCAGGGGATTCGATAATCTTATAGTGGGTGACATAAAACAGTCAATCTACAGGTGGCGTAACAGCGACTGGCAGATACTGGCTGATCTCCAGAGCAAAAAGGTTGATAATGAACGTATACTGAAAAAATCACTGGATAATAACTGGAGAAGCCGTTCAGAGATCATAAAGTTTAACAACACTCTTTTTTCGCTCATTCCACGACAGCTTGACCGGTCTTTTTCTGAAGAGGATCTGGAATTGGATTTAATAAGTCTTTATGAGGGAGCGGTTCAATCTGATCCGGGCAGAAAGGGCGGGGGTTATATACGGCTTGAATTCAGTGATATAAAAGATCCTGCCGGAGATAATACGGATAGCGGCGACCGGAGTAATTTATTAAAAGTCTGGAAATCAACAATAGCTGAAAAAATTCCACAGGTGATCGAATTGTTCCAGGATCAGGGTTACCAGGCCAGGGATATTGGTATTATTGTCAGAGAGGGCAGGGAAGGAGAGGAGCTTGTAAGGAAAATTATAGAATACAGTAATAACTGTCCGCCGGAGAAGAAAAAAAGATATAATTACAATGTTGTCTCGGATGATTCACTTGCATTGTCATCTTCTTATGCAATAACATTTATTATTGCAGTTCTGAAAGTGCTGCATGATCCCGGTGACATGATCAGCCGTGCCGGAATGCTCAGGTTCTATATGTTGTTGCACAGGAAGGATAAAGCAGAGGAAACCAGTCTGTATAAGGAAATACTGACGGATGAAACAGCCGGTCTGCTGCCTGAAGGATATGACCGTTTCCTTGCCCGGATACGGAACCGTCCACTGTTTGAAGTGACGGAAAGTATTATCTCATTTTTTGGTCTTGGTGAATATCCTGAAAATGTACCCTATCTTCAGACATTCCAGGATCTTGTTCTGAATTTTTCCCGCAGCAGGACTTCCGATACGGATGCCTTTCTGGAATGGTGGGAGACCGGCAGTGGCAGGAAGTCAATATCCCTTCCCTCCGGTCAGAACAGTATGAGAGTGCTGACTATCCATAAGGCCAAGGGACTTGAATTTCCTGTAGTGATTCTTCCGTTTCTCGCATGGAACATTGATCATCCCTCAGGCAAACAGCCTGTTTTATGGGTCAGGCCCGGCGAGTCTCCGTTCAACGAAGTGGAAATGATTCCTGTAAAGTATCGCAGGGCTCTTTCGGATACTTTCTTTGCGGAAGATTATCTCAGGGAAAAATATTATTCCTGTATTGACAATATTAATCTGTTGTATGTAGCCATGACCAGGGCCAGAGATGCCATTTATGGATTCGTGCCGGGTATGGCAGGCAGAAAAGTATTATCGGTTTCCACCATACTGAAGGGTGCTCTGGAATCTGATGATAATCCTGCGGGTGAAAAAGGTATTTTTCCGGGTAAATATTTTAACGGAGAAAACGGGGTGTTTGAATACGGAACCATTCCCGGAACGGACAATGTTGTGGAAATTAACAAAACCGTGACAACAGAAAACTACAGGGTTAACAATAAGCCGGAATCGCTCAGACTGAGGCTTTATGGTCTTAACTATCTCACGCCTTCCGGAAAGGATAAGATGCGGAAGATCGATTACGGAAACCTTATTCATGAAGCTTTTGAAGGCATAGATACTCCCGCTGATATAGCGGAAGTACTGGACATACTTACCAGGGAAGGAAAGATTACTGATTCGGAATCCCTGATACTGGAGAAAAAACTCAGTGAACTGATTAATTCACCACAGGTATCTGACTGGTTTTTACCCGGACTCAAAGTGTTGAAAGAATCAGAAATCCTCAGTCCCTCCGGTGGCATCCGCCGTCCCGACAGGGTGATAATTGAGGGAGACAAGGCTGTTGTCATAGATTACAAATCAGGCGGGGAACACGGCAGGCACGCCATGCAGATGCGTGAATACAGGAAACTGCTTTTTGAAATGGGATACAGCAGTATTGAATCCTACCTGTGGTATATCGATAAAAACAGGATTGTATCAGTATCATGAAGGATACAGTAACGCAGACGGGCAATTATCCCTGGGATCATAACCGCAGGTTTAATGCATATTCTGAATATTTCAGGAAACTGTTCGGGGAAAGGGTTCAGAAAGTATCTGTGAATGCAGGATTTACCTGTCCTAACAGGGATGGTACCTTAAGTACCGGCGGATGCACCTTCTGTACCAATGATGCTTTCAGTCCGTCATACTGTAAAGCGGAAAAATCCGTGACTGCCCAGATCAACGAAGGAATTGCCTTTCATAAAAAAAGATACAGAAGGGTATCATCATATCTTGCATATTTCCAGTCATATTCAAATACCTATGCATCCCTGGAAAGACTTGTGGATTTATACGGAGAGGCTTTGAAGCATCCGGCTATCAGGGGAATTATCATAGGAACAAGGCCCGATTGTATTGATGAAGAAAAACTCGGCTATCTCAGGGAATTGTCCCGCAAACACTATGTTGCGGTCGAATACGGTATTGAAAGTTGTTACGACGACACCCTTCGCAGGATAAACAGGGCACATACTTTTGAAGATGCCGTGGATGCCGTGAAACTGACTTCAGCCTATGGTATCAGCACCGGGGCACATTTCATATTCGGACTCCCGGGAGAGAGCAGGGATGAGATGCTGGCAGAGGCAGGTATAATTTCGGGATTACCTCTTACCACGGTTAAATTCCATCAGCTGCAGATCATAAAAGGAACGGTCCTTGAGAAGGAATATCTGGCTGATCCTTCTGGGTTTCAGCTTTTCAGCTGGGAGGAGTATCTGGGTTTTATCGTGACTTTCCTTGAGAGCCTGAATCCGGATATTGTAGTGGAACGCTTTACCGGTGAAGCTCCTCCGCGTTTTCTTACGGTTTCACTATGGGGAAAAAAACGCAGTGACCAGATAAGCGGACTGATTGAAAGGCGACTGGAAGAACTTGATACCTGGCAGGGAAGATTGTATAAAGAGATATTCTGACAGGAAATATTATTCAGGATCCCTGTATCCGGATGAGGGCCTGATAATGTGGATTCCTGGTTATGTGGATTCCTGGTTATGAGGATTCCTGGTTATGCGGATTCCTGGTTATGAGGAGTCCTGGTTATGCGGATTCCTGATTGTCCGGAATGAGGGAGATTGTCCTGCACCGGAGGAATAATTTGAGATAAAGATGAGTTTTTAGTATTTTTTAATTTTTGAAACAGATACTGATTGTATTATATAACTAACTTAAAATCATTCTTATGACTAGTCCCGGGATCAATGTTTTTTTCAGACAGTACTGGATTCTTAAATCCTTGTTGGTTCTTGTTTTCCTTGCATTTCATGTAAATAATCTGACGGCACAGCTTACTGTTTCGGAAGAGGAATGGGTGATTCCAACATATCTGGCAGCCCCATCCAATAAGAACCCCATTTTTTATAACAATGAGACTCATCAGGGTGCTGCAAGACATGTCTATCCCTATGCAATGAATGATACTTACCTGAACCGGAGGGTTGACAAGGCATACAAAGCCCTGGTGCTCGAGAATGAGTACATTAAATTATGCGTCACTCCCGAAATAGGGGGCAAATTATATTATGCCACAGACAAGACCAATGGATACAATTTCATTTATAAAAACGACGTGGTTAAGCCTTCAAACATCGGCATGCTCGGTGCCTGGGTTGCGGGAGGCATAGAATGGTGTGTGCTTCATCATCACAGGGCTTCAACTTTTTTGCCCATGGATTATGAACTTGTTGAAAATGCAGACGGGAGCAAAACAATCTATATAGGTGAGACTGAACCTCGTCATCAGATCAGATGGACCATTGGCATCACTTCGTTTCCGGGAAAATCCAATTTCCGGGCAGAACTGAAGATCCATAATCCGACACCCTTTATTCATTCATTCCTTTACTGGGCGAATGTAGCAGTTCACACCAACAAGGATCTTCAGGTTATTTTTCCTCCCAGTGTTCAGTTTGCAACCTATCACGCAAAGAATGATTTTACACACTGGCCGATATCCACGGAAATTTATCAGGGACAGGATTTTACAAAGGGTGTGGATATAAGCTGGTGGATAAATTCAGTTAATGCCAATTCATATTTCGCACACGATCTGAAGGAAGATTTCATGGGTTCATACGATCATGGCAAACAGAGCGGCACGGTCCACATCGGTGATCACAACATAGTAAAGGGAGCTAAATTGTGGGAATGGGGATCGGGTCCGCGCGGACAGGCTACGGAAGCACGGCTGACAGAAAATGCAGGACCCTATGTGGAGATAATGACAGGTGCTTTTTCCGACAATCAGCCTGATTACAGCTGGATAAAGCCCTATGAAGTAAAAATCAGTCAGCAATACTGGTATCCTGTAAAAGATATTCAAGGTTTCAAAAATGCAAACCTCAATGGTGCAGTTAATCTTGAATCCAGGGAGAAAAATACTGTGTTTCTTGCTTATTATTCCACAGGAAAAGTAAACAGGGCAAGGATCATTTTAAAAAACAGGGATAATATTGTATTCGAAAAGTTCACGGAAATTTCTCCTGCCAGGACATTCACGCAAACAGTGAAAATAGACGGTCCGTACAAACTGACGGATCTTTATACCGAGATGACTGACTCAGAGACCGGGGAAATGCTTGTTTCCTACCGGCCTGAGGAAAAAGAATATCAGGAGAAGCTTCCCGGCATTGTTGAAGCTCCTCCTGCTCCGAAAGATATTGCAACAGTTGAGGAGGTTTTTCTTACCGGGAAACGTCTTGAACAGTTTCATAACTCGAGATATGATCCGATGGATTACTATGAGGAAGCTCTCAGTCGTGACCCCGGTGACATCCGCACGAATACGGCAGCAGGAAATATCTGTCTTAAAAATGGTGATTACCATAATGCCAGAAAATACCTGGGAAGGGCAATAAAAAGACTGACAAAGGATTATACACGACCGGTGGATTGTGAAGCTCTTTATCTTCAGGGTCTGGTTTTAAAAGCACTGGACCTGTATGATGAAGCGGTTGATACTCTTTACAGGGCTTCGTGGGATTATGAGTTCCATACAGCTTCCTTTCTTGAGCTTGCAAGGATATCTGTGTCCTGG
>JAAYKX010000052.1 GCA_012522155.1 Bacteroidales bacterium | reverse complement strand
TTGCTTCCGGAACAAATGAACAGATCACCAGGGATATTGCAGATGACCTTCATCCGTCTTTCCTGGAAGGCGAAGAGGATATGATCATTTTTTCATCAAACAGGCTCAGCGACACTCTCAGCAACACGGCCGACCCCCTGGAAAAAGTTGGAAATACCTTCAGCCTTTTCACCTACGACCTTTCACAAAGAAATAATATTCTCACAAGACTGACAGAAGGACAATACATTGAGAGATTCTCTCCTTCAGGAAACATCAGAAAGAAATTTAGCTACATCGGAGACGCCGATGGTATAATGAACCGCTACACTGCCGTTTATGACAGTGCCATAAGCTATATAGACACCGCCACTCATTACAGGTATTTTATCAGGTCCGAAGCCCTCAGCGCCTATGATCGTAACATACTCAGCCAGTCCATGGACAAGGACGTGGACAATTACGGGGAAATGCTCTTCAGCAAGGGAAAATACATGATACGGAAAGGGAAACTATCCGGCTCCGCTCCCCTGCCGGACCATGAAAGGAAATTCAGCAATTTCAGACAGGAGAAATCAGCTCTTCTGCACAGGGCTGACAGCATTGAACAACTCAGGCAATGGCTTATTGCTGAAGACAAAAAAAGACGCGACACCCTTACAAAGCCCTTGTATGAATACTATCTCAGCGATGAACCGATAGATATTAACCACTATATCTTCGAAAAGGAAAAACAAAATTACTTTGAGCAGCTCTGGAGAAAGGATTACATGGATATTGATCTGGATACCGGAAGACTTGAACTGCCTCTGATCAGGATCTATCAGACAGCCTTCTACAATAATTATATAGCCAACCAGATCGACTTCAGCTTCCTCAACAATACCTACCAGGTATACAGCGGGGGGGCACCATATTACAACCCCGGAATAAACCTGCTCACCAGGTTCGGGGTAATAGACCTGTTCGAAAATTATCGTATCACCGGAGGATTCAGGTTTTCAGGTAATTTCGACAGCAACGAATACCTGGTGAGTGCAGAAAGCCTGAAAGGTAAGCTCGACAAACAATTCATATTCCACCGGCAGGGGTTTTTCAGCTCAAATGATACCAGCTATTTCAAATCACATACCCATAATATCTACCTGACCTTTTCAAAACCCTTTACACCCGTCCTTTCTCTCAAGGGCACCGTCGCGTACAGGAATGACCGCCACGTAATGCTTTATTCAGACAACATGGTCGCCGTACTCAACCATGACATTATTTCGCGTCACTGGGGAAACCTGAAAGGAGAACTGGTATATGACAATACCCGTAAAAGAAACATAAATATTTATTACGGAACCCGGTTCAAGTTCTTTGGCGAGTATTATAAAGAGCTGAATTATAAAATGTCAGACATGATAGTGATAGGTGTTGACTTCCGTTCATACACCAGGCTGCACAGGGAACTTATCTGGGCAAACCGGTTTGCGGCAAGTACATCCTACGGACCCACCCGGCTGGTTTACTACCTTGGGGGCGTAGATAACTGGATGGGAAATATTTTCAACAGGAAAGCAATGTTTGACCAGTCAATCCCCGTCAATCCAAATATGAATTACGGCTTTCAGGCTCTGGCAACAAATATGCGCGGTTTTATACAGAATATCCGTAACGGCACAAGCTTTGCCCTGATAAACAGTGAAATAAGATGGCCGGTAATCAGGT
>JAAYKX010000006.1 GCA_012522155.1 Bacteroidales bacterium | reverse complement strand
TTTTAAGTTTTAAATAATTATCAAGTTGTAACTGCTCTTATTTTGAAGGGTAAAAACAACCATCATTTTTTAAGTTTTAAATAATTATCAAGTTGTAACTGCTCTTATTTTGAAGGGTAAAAACAACAGAAATATCCAACTACCGGGTATGTAATCAGGAAGCAGTAATGGCTTTTTTGTTACTATTAATGGTTTTTTACCTGTGTTTGAGATAACGACCTTTATGTGCGACAATTCAAATTCTGTTTTGCTTTAAATTAGTCGTTTGAGGTTTTTATAACCTGAATTCTTGAGAAGAAGTATTATTTGCAGAGTTTTTAACAGCCGGTGATAAAGCTTCTTTCCGGAATCGTTCTGTATTAAAGAATGTTGTCAGTCTGTCAGGGTCAGCCGGCTTGTCAGAGCCGGGGATCAGCCTTAAGGTAACGGAATTACCCGGATGCCGGGATAACGATTTGCCGTTCCGGGAAAGCAGCGGAAAATATGTTTCGTGATGAGTGGTTGCTTTTCAATGATTCCGGTCTAATCAACTATCCTGGCATTCCTGAATGCAGTCAGGAGATCGCCCCGCTTTAAATCCGTGAATCTGATATAGCGGCGTTTGCCTGCAGGCAGGATGATTCCGGAACCATTTTCCCCGGCCTCCACCGGTATTGCGCTGCCCAGGTTTTCCATGAGAGTCAGCTTGCCGGCCTTTACCGGCAGTTCTAATTTCCTGTCGCCGGAAATATGCCAGTAACATACATAAAGGTCCCTGTTCCTTTTGAAGCTGAATGCGATCACTTCCCTGCTGCCTCCGGCAATATCTTTTATCTGATCACAGGCTACCAGTTCAAATTCATTCTTTTCATCCAGCAGCAGCATAAATTCCTGATCCGGATCCTGCAGCATCTTTTTCTGTTCTTCCGTCAGCCATTTCCTTGCCCGTACCTCTTCCCACCTTCTGAACACCTCGAAGTTATCTTCCGTCCTTGGATGTTCTGCCAAAGCTGAGGGGTAAGCATGAATGGAGACAGGACAATCCCATGCAGCTGCCTTGCTTGTTACAAATTCCAGCTGATCAGGCTGTGTTCCGGTGGTTTTTTCATCAGGGAGCCAGTACCCCAGCCAGCCGAAATTCAGACGTGTGAAATTATCCTGCATCCTGGGCGCTTCCCGGAAAGGATGTTTTATGGTTTCTTCCTTTAATTTTTCGGGTGGAAAGACATCAAAGGCATTTCCTCCTGTCAGCATATGCCAGCTGAAATGGGTTTTTGCCGCACCTTCTGCAAATATGGGTTCAGGCTTCAGTCTGCTGAACACCCTCCACTGGGCATTGGCAACATGAAACCAGAAAGGCGGATTAACTCCTTCTGATCCGTCAAAATAAATAAATTCAAATCCGGCATCCCACAGGTCTGCTATATAATCAGCCACTTCATCCTGTAGATCGGAATATTGGTCGATATAAACACTTGTTGCACCAAACTCACTGACATCCAGAAGTCCGAACATGAAACCCTCCGGACGGGCATCCGGTATGGTATTGTCAATACCTCTCACACAACCCTGGAACATATACGGGGGAGTTGTGGTATAAGTCCTGTAGGAGACAAGCTCGCCGCCAATTTTCAGAACTTTCCTATTTCCTGCCATGGTTGAGTTCTGCGGGTTCTGCTCCACATAAATAGTTGTATCCGTTTTGCCCAGTGTTCTGGCAAGGGTGAAAATTCTCAGCAGGTTAAGCCTGTGATCGGCCAGGGGAGTCACGTATCTGCTGTCTCTTCCGATATGGCTGTGAAGGAAATGGCATCCGGGAGTGATACCGGCATCCTTGATTTTTTTCAGCATTGCCTTCAGGTCGTCTTTGCCGTTGGGATATTCGGATCTGTAGACATCATAGTTTCCGATAAGCCTGTAACCCCTGCTTTCAAGGAAGGCAGGATAGTAAATGTTCATCAGCCGGAATCCGCCCATTAAGGCATATTTTATGTGTTCGTCGGCGTTGAGTGGAGTAATATTTGATGTCCAGTAATATGAAGCGTTATAGAGATCGCTTTTTCTGCTGGCAACACCATCGGGCAGGCCAAAGTCCTTTTCAATCACGGCGATTTTATCAAGCAACTGATCTTTGGCACAAGTCAGAAGGACTGCAGTGACATCAGTAAGTCTGACCTTTTCATCCACTCCCGCCTGAAGAATACGGTATCCTTCACCTTCTTCAGAATCAACATTGGCACAGGGTTCTGCCGCGAGTACATTAACTGCCACTTTGTCATTCCATACCACGTTTAGCCAGTCGCCCCAGTGACCGAGGTTTTTGACGGGAAGGCGGAGAAACCACATTTCGGAAATGGGGGGTTCTGTCATTGTTATCCCATAAGGCTCCGTGAGACTGAATCCCTCGAGGGTAAATGCAATATAATCTGCAGTTATCCGGAATGATACTGTAGATTCCCAGGGGATAAGTTCATATCCTATTATGAGCTTGTTACCCTCTTTCCTCACCCTGTTTGATTTGAATGTGGTCTTTTTGTTGGGATATGCCAGCTTGACTTCATTCTGATAGGGACGCGGCTCGGTGATGGTGCTGAACGGTATTTTCCTGTTCCGTACCAGGCATTCGGTGTTGCCGGGCTTGTAAACAAGACTTTTGGTGGTCCCGTCAGCTGAGATAACCAGTCTTGCCTGATCGTTTTCAATTATGATATCACCGGCACTGATGGCATTTTTTTGATTACAGGATGAGGCGAGAACAAGTCCTGTAATAAGGAATAAAAAAGTAAGCTGTTTCATGGTCTGTTGTTTTGTTTCGGGCGGAATAAGGGTTTACTGTTCAAATACTCAAATATAGGCAATCATCATCTGCAAAAAAAGAACTGCAGCTGTCCCTGCGTCCGGAGCTGTTTATCTTACAGACTGAATTTTGCACGGTCGTCGGATTACTCAGGTTACAGAAAAACGGATATTATACCATGACCGGATGGCGGTGGCTGGCGGCAGGCTCAGTAAAGCAGCCATCCTGCCATTCCTGCTATGAGGATCAGGACGATCGGGTGCATTTTTGTTTTCAGTGAGAGTAAAAAGGCAGCAATAAAGATCAGAATGCTTTTATAGTCAATAAAATTTTCATTGTTCATCAGAAGTACGGCAGCGGCACCAATCAGTCCGATGACTGCCAGCCGGAGGCCGGGCAGTGCGTAGTTCATATATTTGTTTTCCTTCAGGTAAAAAAACAAGCGTACCAGTGTCAGCATAACCAGAAAGGAAGGGAGTGTGATGGCAAAAGTGGCAACAAGAGAACCAAATACCGTGCCGGAAGCGGTGTAACCCACATAGGTGGCGCTGTTGATCCCGATGGGTCCGGGTGTCATTTGCGAGATGGCAATGATGTCGGTAAACTCGGCTGTCGACATCCAGCCATAATATTCTATTTCGTACTGAATAAGTGAAATGATGGCATAACCGCCTCCAAAACCGAACAGGCCTATTTTGAAAAAAGAGATAAAAAGCTGTATGTATATTTCGGGGTTCATTCTTTGTTTTTATCAGTTCGTTTTGCCTTAAAATGTCCATATGCTATGCTGCCCGTGATTGTTGCAAGTATAATCCATACCGGTGAAAGGCCTGCAAGCCATATAAGCACTACAACTGCAAGCGGAATGACAGCTGTTTTCCAGGTGACTCCGGCCGCTTCTGACAAATGATAAAGAGATGCTGCAATCAGTGCCACCACAGCAGGACGGATCCCCTTAAAAACTGAAGTTACAACTTCATTTTTCCGGAATTCACCAAAAAACATTGCTATAAGAAGGATAATCAGAAATGCAGGGATCACACTTCCGAGTGTTGTTGCAAGACTGCCGCGAAAGCCTTTTATCTTATAACCCACGAAAATAGCGGTATTCACGGCAATCATTCCGGGAGCAGACTGAGCCATGGCAAGCATGTCAACAAATTCCTTTTCTCCGATCCATTTTTTCCTGTCGACCACTTCTTTGCGGATAAGGGGTATCATGGCATAGCCGCCGCCGATGGTGAAAGAGCCTATCCGGAAAAAAACAGTGAAAAGCTGCCAGTATATGTTGTTTTTGAAAATGTATCCGGGTTTTGACATGATTGCCTGGGACTGTGTTTTTGTTATATACTGTATTCCGTATGCCTGCTTTACTGTGCCGGTGCTCCTATTGCATTTTCCTGTGCCGGAGCTCCTAATGCATTTTCTGTGTCGGAGCTCCTATTGCACTTTACTGTGCGGTAGCATTTATTGCGGCCGAAAGTAATAATAAATCCCGGAAACAGAATTAGCAGACTCAGCAGGATTTTCCCTGGCTTCCCCGGAGAGCCGGGAATCCCGGAGACTTAAACTTTGTATTTTGCGGTTTAAAGAATTTTGGACAAGCCGGCAGTATGTAAACCTGCTATTTTGTAAACTTCAGGCATACCGGTCTGTCGAGTTCTATCTTTTTCCCTGTTGGAGTGAGTTTACCTGTAGTCTTGTCTCTTTTGAAAATAATCACATCATTGGTGTTCTGATGGGCAACCAGCAGGAAGTTACCTGTGGGATCAATTGCAAAGTTACGCGGGTGATCACCCAGGGTGGGTTGTGTATCCACATGGGTAAGCATCCCGTTCCTGTCAATGCTGTATGTCACTATCGTATTGGCGTCACCCCTTACAGTACCATAGAGGAACTTACCGTCGGGAGAAACATGAATATCGGCAGCTCCTGCCTTTCCTTTTACACCGGGAGGCAGCATGGTGACAGTCTGTTTCCCGGTCAGTCTGCCTTTTTTAAAGTCAAAGGCTACAATGTCTCCTGCCATTTCCTGTATCACATATACATACCTGGAGCCGGGATGAAAAGCAATATGGCGCGGACCACTGCCCCGTTCGACACTGGCAAAGGCAGATTCGGCCGGAGTAAGCGGATCAGAGGAAGCAGCTGAGTTGAATTTATACACGCTGACCCTGTCGGTGCCAAGGTTGGCGGCGAGAAGATATTTATTATCAGGAGACAAGACAGTGCAGTGAAGGTTGGTCCTCTCTCTTCCATTAAAAGCGCCGATTGTTTCCTGTTGTATGAATTGTGAATTATCGCCAAGTGAACCGTCGCTGTTCAGGGGAATAGCTATCAGGCTGCCGCCTCCGTAATTTCCCGCAAAAACATATTTGTTCCTGTCATCCACGGTTACATAACAGGGACCTCCTCCTGTTCCGACACGGTTCACAAACTTCAGTTCACCCGATACTGGATTAAAAAGAAATGAGCTGACCTTGCCCTCTCTCGTTTCATTTACGGCAAATACATATTTGCCATCGCGGCTGACGTCCAGAAAAGAGGGGTTGAGCTCACCCGATGTTTTTGATTTCAGTTTGAAATCGCCGGTCTGGCTGTTGAAATCATAAACATAAATACCATCATCATCCACCGAACGTGTATATGAACCAATCAGAAGATTATATGACTGTCCGCCGGCAGGTGTGCTTAAGATACTGCCGGTAAAAGCAAAAAGAAGTAATAACACAATTCTCATATCAGGTAATTTAATTTATATAATATGTAACAATTATTTTTCTGGTTCAAATGTGTAATATTCGTAAGAAATTTTCCATTTAAATGTTTTTCCCGGTTTTGCCTTGACTGTTATGTAAGGTTCGGGACATACTGTTTTCGGTGAGGCCCAGAAAATAAGCTTGTCTACAGGCTTATCCCCGGTGATTTTCACTCCTGCACCTGTTTTTATGTTTTCTATTCTGAAATTATATTCTTTCCTGTCATTGCCAAAACCACTGACCGGGTTTACTGTAATAGACCTTGCAAGATTTTCAGTAAATACAATTTTATTGCCCTGGAACTGGGCCTGTGTTCCCAAACCTTCTCCGGAAACCTCAACAGGGAAATGAATAACATAATTTGGTCCGGTGGCTTCTTCATCTATAATCATAAAATTATGATTGTACGTCGTCGTTTCTATCGTTTTTTTACCTGTATTCTTCAGGCTGTGAGTAATGACAAGCAGCGGTTTTCCTTTTACTGCCCGGACTGTTTTACTGTATTCATAAGAATATTCCGGACTTTTCAGTTCATGAACAAAACGGATCTGATCAGGTTTTTTATCTATTTTCCATGAGCCCGGATCGGCAATCTTATATAATTTGAACCTCCCGTGACCGGGTTCGTCGGGTTTCTCGAGGGCTCCGACACCTATCATTACAAAATTCCCGCCTGCTTCCACATCATCGTAGCCCACAGGTCCGAATTCTTCAACCGGTCCCATTATCGCATCGTTAATTGTCGGACTGTATTTATCGAACCATTTCCCGAAATAGCTATGTCCTTTGAATTCGAGATTTGTAATGATACCTGACCAATCGAACCGGGTTGCCCGGTAATAGCCGTTATCAGCATCGGGAAGATACAGATGCGCACTGATTATCCCGTTTGAGATTTCAGCTTCGGGAAAGCTGTTCTGTGCTGTAATAACAGACAGATGCATTACCAGCAGGTAAACGGCAAGAAAGGATCTTCTCATGGTAATTCCTGTGTATATGTTTGTGATATTCGCCGGCAAGGGCCGTTTATTAAAAATAAGCAAGGCTAAAAATATCAAATAAAATCCAGTGGCATTGCGCTCTTAAATTTATTTAACAATAAATGCAGGTTTTCAGGGATTACCTCCTCACTTTGTTCGTCGGTGATCCCGTTGCGCTTTTCAGGGATTACCTCCTCACTTTGTTCGTCGGTGATCCCGTTGGGAGATGCTTCAGACTCAGCAGATCAATTCTTGCTGCGCACGATTTTTGTTTTATTCAGATCCCTCACTCAGGCAAGCCTTGTTCCGGACTTTCATAAAACAAAAAATCCCGCAGCAAAAGCTGCGGGATTGATCTGCTGAGTCGGGCGGAGAGCGGGGGATTCGACCCCCCGGTCCCGCACTTCGCGGGACACTCGCTTTCCAGGCGAGCCAGATCAACCACTCCTGCATCTCTCCCTGTTTCCGGCAGTCATACCGGGTTTTTGTTGTTTTCACCCTGCGGGCAGTGAAGGTGTGTTTCGCCTGCTGAAAGGCGGGGCAAATTACAAAATTTTTTAATACAAAAATTTTATGACATCTCCCCGGCGAGCGGTTTGCCCAATGCCTCAATTACCTTTTCCCCGGAGGAGTGACAGCCCAGAAGGAGCATCAGCTTGGTTACGGATGCTTCCGATGTGATGTCTTTTCCGCTTATAACACCTGCTGCCAGCATTTCCCGGCTGGTTTCGTACAAACCCATTTCAACACTTC
>JAAYKX010000051.1 GCA_012522155.1 Bacteroidales bacterium | reverse complement strand
GTTTATTTTCAAAATAAAAAAGGCTGTTTATAAAATCCTTGCAGGCTGAATGAAATTATGCAAAGATCTTTATGAACAGCCAGGGAAAAAGAATGGTCTTGGTTTAGTTCAATCCAAAAATTTTCAGATCTTCTTCTACGGTGTTATTAACCCGGACTCCGAATTTTTCCTGTACTATTTTTAATATGTTGGGTGTGAGGAATCCGGGCAGGGTGGGTCCGATATGGGTGTTTTGTATTCCCAGGTACAGCAATGCAAGGTGGACGATTATGGCTTTTTGTTCGTACCATGCAATGTTGAACACTATAGGCAGCTTGTTTATGTCGTCAAGATTCAGTACTTCCTTGAGTTTAAGTGCCACAAATGCCCATGAATAGGAATCGTTGCACTGACCTGCATCAAGCACTCTCGGGATTCCGTTTATATCTCCCAGGTTCAGTTTGTTGTAGCGGTATTTTGCACAGCCTGATGTAAGGATTACTGTATCCTCCGGAAGACTTTTTGCGAATTCAGTATAGTATTCCCGGCTTCTCTGGCGGGCATCACAACCCGACATTACAACCATTTTCTTTATTGCCCCTGAATTTACAGCTTCAAGGATCTTGTCTGCAAGGGCCAGCACCTGGTTGTGTGCAAAACCTATGGTGATTTCACCGTTTTCAATTTCTACCGGAGGCTGGCATTTTTTTGCAAGTTCAATGACTTCAGAAAAATCCTTCTGACCGTCCGGCAATATTTTATCGATGGATTTCCATCCGGGCATTCCTGTTGCCCCGGTTGTAAATATCCTGTCGTTGTAAGTTGTGTTCTTTCTGGGCGGAACAAGGCAGTTGGTGGTAAAAAGTACAGGTCCGTTGAAGGTTTCAAACTCATCCAGCTGACGGTGCCATGCGTTGCCGTAATTGCCTGCAAGATGGCTGTATTTTTTTAGTTCGGGATATGCATGGGAAGGCAGCATTTCGGAATGAGTATAGATATCCACTCCCTTGCCTTCGGACTGGATCAGCAATTGTTCAAGATCCCTGAGATCATGTCCGCTGATGAGGATTCCCGGATTGCTGCGGGTTCCAATATTTACTTTTGTTATCTCCGGATTACCGAATGTTGAGGTGTTTGCCCTGTCAAGAAGAGCCATTACCTTTACTCCGTATTCACCTGTTTTCATAACCCAGTTGAGCATGGTATCAGTATCTGCGGGCTTTCTCAGCATTACCAGTGTCTGTTCCATGAAATCAAATATGTCATTGTCTTCATAACCGAGGTTGAAGGCATGTTCTGCATATGCTGCCATTCCTTTTATCCCGTACAGCGCATACTGTTTCAGTGAACGGACATCTTCATCCGTATCAAATGTTAGTGTGCCGACTTGTCCTGCTTTTTCATAAAGATCCTGGTCATTGCCGCCCTCCCATGTAACGCAGTCATGTTTTTCCTTAACGTTTACCCGGGCTTTCAGGCTGTCCCTGTACTTCAAGCATTCCCTGACAGCCTGAATGATGGTTCTGTCATCAAAATTTGCATTTGTAATTGTCATGAACAGGGAGTTCGTGATATGCCTGCTTTCTGCATTTGTGCTGAGTCCCTGCCTGCGGGCTTCTATGGTGGCAAATGAAAGTCCCTGACAAGCAAATATCAATAAATCCT
>JAAYKX010000050.1 GCA_012522155.1 Bacteroidales bacterium | reverse complement strand
CTGCTGACGGCCGGACTCTTATGTTCACACGGCAATCCTACACTTCCACTGATTTTCTTACCCGTCCGAACTACCAGGAAGATTTTTATATAAGTCATCTGTCGGATACGGGATGGACAAGTCCGTTTAATGCCGGGGCACCATTGAATACTGCACAAAATGAAGGTGCAGCAACCCTTTCTTCCAGTGGAAATTATATGTATTTCGCCGCCTGTGACAGACCCGGAGGCTATGGCAGTTGTGATATTTATTTTTCAGCTTATAACAATGGCAAATGGTCATTCCCCCATAACCTGGGTCCTCCGGTGAATACATCTTACTGGGAATCCACACCTTCAATCAGTGCAGACGGAAATATGTTGTTTTTTTCAAGCAACCGGCCTGGAGGAATGGGTAAGAAAGATATCTGGTATTCAGTTTTGAATGAAAACGGAAACTGGAAGGAGCCCGTAAATATGGGAGATAAGATAAATACGGAAGGTGATGAAATGTCGCCATTTATACATTTTGACGGCCGCTCACTCTATTTTGCATCCAACGGCAGACCGGGAATGGGTGGTTTTGATATTTACATGACAAGGATGAGGGATGACAGTACCTGGACTGAGCCTCAGAATCTTGGATATCCTATAAACACCGCAGGTGATGAAATGGGACTTGTAATAGAGGCAGGCGGGCAGAAAGCCTATTTTTCTTCAAAACGTGACAATTCAAACGGGAAGGATATATTCTGGTTCACTCTTGATAAATCATTCCGGCCGAATCCTGTTTCCTATCTCAGGGGCAGGGTCACTGACAGGGAGACCGGCAGGATGCTGAAGGCTGAATTTGAACTGATAAATCTTACCACAAACAGGGTTACCGTTAAAAGCCGGACAGACGATAGAGGAAATTTCCTGGTATGTCTTCCCTCTGGAAACAATTATGGAATAAATGTATCAAAACCCGGATATCTCTTTTATTCGGAAAATTTTATGTTTGAGGGAATTCATTCAGTGATGGAGCCCCTTATTAAACAAATAGCTTTGAGTCCTGTAAAGATCGGGGAGAAAATGCTTCTGTCCAATGTTTTTTATGAAGTTGACCGCTGGGAGCTGAAAAGGGAATCCGTGTCCGAACTGACAAATCTTGCGGAACTGTTGAGGATCAATGAGGATTTTGTTGTTGAAATAGGTGGTTATACTGATTCTACAGGGACTGATCAGCATAACCTGCAGCTTTCTGAAAAAAGAGCACTGTCGGTGGTTAATTATCTTATTGAAAATGTTATTTCTCCGGAAAGGCTTCAGTACAGGGGTTACGGAAACACTTCACCCATTGCTGACAATATCACATCGGAAGGACGTAGGATGAATCGGAGAACCGAAGTAAAAATAATTGCGAGGAAAGAAGAAAAATGAAAATGACCACCTGAAAACAGACAGTCATTTCATTTTGTTTCTATTCCGGGACAAACGGTGATTTGATCCCTTGGCGCGGCCAGTCAGGCTGTCGTCTACAACTTTATCTTTTTCAGAATTTTTCCTGCATTTTTACTGTAAATACTGCCCGATTTCCTTACAGCTTTCAGTGAGTTCAAAGCTTTATCCTTTTCGGATGTTTTCAGATAGCATAAGGCGAGATACCACTGAGCATCCTCAAAGAATAAATTATCCCTGTCGTCAATGACTTTTGTAAAGGATGATTTTGCCTCGGCGTATTTTTCTTCTTCAAATTTTGAAACTCCCGTCATCAGAACCGATTCAATGTACCTGGGGTCATTGCTCAGAACCCTGCTGAAATAATGTGCTGCATTGTGATAATCCTGCACATTGAAATATTCAATGGCTGTCAGATAATCCGTATTGCCGGCATCATTTGCAGATCGCAGGGGAGTGGTAATGTCATAGAACTTGTAATAATGATCGAAGATCTCATCGGTGGACATTGTCCTGTTGTTGAGAAAGGCAAGCGTCCCGCAAAGAACCAGACCGGCAAATACTGCTGCCCGGGTAAGATCCTTGCGTCTGCGTCCTTTTTTGGATGGTGTTTGTTCTGTTTTCCTTGATGCAATTGCAGTCAGTTTATTCCTGAGCTGCAATACATCATGATTCTTAAGGCTTGTGTTTGTGAGCTGTCTCAAAGCAATTTCGTGCCGGAGTTTTTCATTCCTGCCAAGTTCATTCCGAAACCACTCTTCTTCAGCCTCTTTCATCTCACCCGAAAGGAATCGCTCAATGAAATAGGAAAAGTCAATAGTTTTCATGGATATATTCAGTTTCGTTATATATAAATCTCATCAATCAGCATGCCAGGCTGTTTTATAGCGGTACTTTAACAATGTCTGTACTATCCTGTCATTGGCAGGAATTACTCATCCGGCCTGACGGATAATTAAAACAACAGTATGAAAAGACCTGTACCTGTTACAGGTATGTATTTTTATCTCAGATTTTGATGGGAGGCGAAGGGGGTAAAATTATAGGCTCGCTTTTAATTTTGTCACCACCTCTTATATTGAACATCTCATCAATTGTAAGTTCATAACCGGCAAAAATGTCTTTCGTCTTTGAAGAATTCAGGTTTTTCATTTTTTTTAGTTTTATTTGTTCTTGATTGATTTTCGTAAATTAATTGTTCTTAATTCTGCAAGTACATGTCATTTGAACCGCTTTTGTGACATAAAATTATGAAAAAAAAATGCAGATATTTATAATGCGCACTAAAACAGCGCTTTATAAATTCAGGTTTATGATCAATATTTGTTAACGGTTCAAAAATAGAAGGTATTTTTGAAAATAAAACTTATAAGCTAAGTTTGAAGGTGCGCAGAAAGTCAGTTAAACGATATTTAAGGATCAGATTTATAATCTTTACAGGTATCCTTTGTTTTATTTTATCAGAAAATTCAGTCAGTTCCCCGGAAGTCCCCTATGATCCCGGAATTTCTCCCTTGCTTGACCAGGCCAGCATCAGTAATTCCGGATCCCTCGATAAAATAAGCCAGCGGATTCATTATTTCAGTTCAGGGAAAGATATTGCAGGCCTCCTGTCCCTTGCCGACTCCCTGGAAAAGCTGATCAGTCTTAAACAGTCAGATCTGCTTATGGAAGCAGGATTGTTCTATTATGCCGGGGTATGTAATTTGCTTTCTTCAAGATACGAAAATGCTGCTTTTCATCTGGCAGAATCAGTTCGCTTGAAGGATAGTTTGAATATTGCAGATAATCAGTATCTTAAAGCTCTTTTCAACCTTGGAGTGGCACATAATTATCTGGGAAATTATACAATGGTCAAAAGATACCTGACCCGTTATATAGAAATATCAGTTGAATATTATGGTGCGGACAGTCCCGATGTTGCTTCAGCCTACGCAACACTTATCGGCACATCAATTCTGAACAATGATTATAAAAGTTTTATTGAATATACTGACAGGGCACTGGGGATACTGAAAGCTTTTCAGGAAAGAGAACTCTGTGATCTGTATAGCAGTATAGGAGCGGGATATGCAAGAATGGGAGACTGTGCAAAGGCAATGATTTATTTTGAACAGGCTGAATCGGTCTGGGAAAAGAATGACATGGAAATGGATCAGAATTATATTACACTGATCAACAGCATGGCTATAAATTACGGATATCTCGGTATGAATGAAAAGGAGGAAGAATATTTCAGGAAGGGGATAGAGCTTGCGGTAAAGGATAACTCCATTCATTCCTTCAACATGATACATACCTATGCGATAGCTCTGGCAAATGCAGGCAACATCCGAAAAGGCGAATCACTTCTGACTGAGTTGCTGGAAAGGTCGGGGAGTTATTATGGTACGGATTCCAGATATTATATAGAGGCCTTAAAGAATTATGCTGCATATTTGCTTAACTACAGGAATGATGCTGCGGCTGCAATAAAGCATTTCTCCGTTTGCAATGATTATCTTTCAAGACATCCTGAGGATGCCAATCTGCGGGACCCGGTCTATGAAGGATATGCCAGGGCCTTACATTATAATGGTCAGAGCAGGGAAGCACTTGCAAAAATCCAGGAACTTCTTTTTTATGGCTCTAAAGCCGGGCAGTCACCAGGTTCGCTCGCAAATCCCGTGATTGATTCGGTACAGGCTGACAGGCGGTATGTAAGGATACTTCGTTCAAAATATGAGATACTGACGGATATTTTTTCACAAACACAGGACATCGGGATATTAAGGGCGGTAGCGGCCACCTCGCATCATATCATTGATGCTGTTGACAAAATAAGATTGAATATCAGTGAAGAGGAGAGCAGAATTGTGCTGGGTGACCATTACAGAAAATCCTACCTGATGGCAATAAGGGATTCAGAATTATGTTACAGGCTGAGCCAGGACCCTTCCTACCTTGAAAAAACCTTTCAGATTGCAGAAAAAAGCAAGGTGGCTGGTTTGCTTGCGACAACACGCGAACTGAATGCAATACAGTTGCATATTCCTCCTGAAATTGCGGATTATGAACAATCCCTTCAACGGGAAATAGGAATGCTTAACTCGAAAATCTCACTGGAAAAGGGAAAAGCAAAGCCAAACAAAATTCTTCTTGCAGAATGGAATGAAAAGATACTTGTAGCAATAAGGGCACGTGATTCACTGATTCTGACTTTTGAGAAATATTATCCTGAATATTTCGCACTTAAATACAATACAGTCGCTCCGTTGATGAAAGAAATACCGTCAATTGTTGGAAAAAAAATTAATTACGTCAGTTATATTGTTGCGGATTCCCTGCTTTATATTTTTGTTGTCAACAGCAGGCACAGGGAGCTGGTTTCATGCAGAATTGATTCAATGCTGTTTAAAACTCTCGGCGAATTCAGGGATTTGCTTTCAAATCCGGCCCTCGCCAAGGATGCAGGGAGTGCTTTCAGAAATTACCAGGAAGCCGGAACAGACCTTTACAAAATGCTTGTTGAACCTGTACGCAAGTATTTCATATCCCGGAATCTGCTTATATCCCCCGACAATTACCTGTCATATCTTCCTTTCGAAACGATACTGTCTTCAAAATATAAGGGAGAAGGAATACTTTACAGGAAACTGGATTACCTGATGAATGACTTTGACATTTCATATGCTTATTCGGCAACTTTGATGAAGGAGATCGGTACCAGAAATCTTCCGGAAAAAAATTCACTGGCAGCCTTTGCACCCTTTTACGGAACTGACATAAATCTCGATTCGCTGTTTTTACATAACCAGCAGGGGAGGGGTTATCTCTATGATCTGCCCTATGCACGCCAGGAAGCAGAATTTGTTGCTTCAATTTCCCGGGGTAAGCTTTTTTTGAATGAAAAGGCTAAAGAATCAGTTTTTAAAAAAGAGGCACTGAATTACAATATTGTTCACCTTGCAATGCATACTCTTCTTAACGATCAATACCCCATGAATTCAGCCATGATCTTTTCGCAGGCTAACGACAGTCCGGAAGATGGTCTGCTGTATACCTCAGAAATTTACGGAATACCTCTCAGGTCAAAAATGGTGGTGCTGAGTTCCTGTAATACCGGAACCGGTGTTTTGTCATCAGGTGAAGGCATCCTTAGCCTTGCAAGGGGATTCCTTTATTCCGGAAGCCGGTCCGTGGTAATGTCCATGTGGGAAATTGAGGATAAATCAGGAACTGAAATAGTAAGCAGGTTTTATGAAAATCTTAAAAAAGGTCATACAAAAAGCAAATCACTGAGAAAATCACGGACTGCCTATCTTAAAAATGCCACACAACTCAAATCTCATCCATATTTCTGGGCGACACTGATCGTTTACGGAGATAACTCCCCTATATACCCGCCCGTCAGATTAATAGCAATAATACTTATTTTGACTGTACTGTCAGCGACTGCTTTGACATTTTATTTCAGGAAGCGTAAATATTCCTGATATTCAGAATCTGCCTTTACAAGTTCAAGAAGTGCTTCCTTGCATAAATATTTCTTTCTCCGTGCATACACCTCATTCTTCAGCTGCATTTTTTCGGTAATCTCCTGATAAGTAAAACCCTCAGAATGTAAGGTCAGTATGGTCTGGCAATCAGGCTTCAGTTTATAGAATGCCCTGCTCATGATCCGCTCAAACATAAGATTTTCATTATCTTCTGAATCTGATTCATCTGCCAGGTCGAATCGTGGCTCAATTCCGGTCATTCTGCTCTTTTGCCTGAGCCTGGCATTCCATAAATTACGGGCTATTCCAAAAAAGTAAGCTTTGAGATCGGAGGTCAGTGTGAGGGAATCAGCAGTAATTTGTTTGTACAGGATAATGATGGTATCCTGAAAAATATCAGGTACATCATCCGGTGAACCGCTGTTTTTAATTATGTGGTTTTTTACAGTTTGATAATAATTGTCATAAATCCATTCTAGAATATTATCATCCTGAGCCTTAACGCCTGCAATGATCTTTGAATCTGTTATCCTCTTAAACAATTCTGGTAAATCTGAATTGAAAAACAAATATACTATTTAGTTTGCGTAAAAAAATTATTAAAATAATTACATTGCAGAATAATTTACCGGATGACTTTCAGGGTAAATATTAAATAATTTAAACCGATAATATCTTTTTCCGCCAAGAATGTCATTTCCTTTTGTAAGACAGCCAGATGCGATGGACTGTGGGCCTGCCTGCCTTAAAATGGTAGCATCTTATTACAAGAAAAGTTTCAATCTTGAATCAATCCGGCGGAAATGCTATATAACACGGGAAGGAGTATCTTTCCTTGGCTTGTCTGAGGCTGCGGGTAGTCTGGGATTCAGGACTATAGGAGTTAAAGTCCCTTTTGACATGCTTGCTGATAAGGTTCCCCTGCCCTGTATAGTACACTGGAGACAGAAACATTTTGTTGTAGTGTACAGGATCAGGAAAAAGAAAATTCTGATAGCTGACCCTGCCGTTGGTCTTATCTCCGTGGACAGGGAGGAATTTATAAAAAAATGGGCCAGTACCCTGGAGGACGGAAAACCGGCAGGACTGGTGCTGATCCTTGAACCTACGCCCGAGTTGCTGGAAAAGGAAAATGAACCTGAACCCGTTCATGGTTTCAGATTCCTTGCAAGATATTTTAACCTCTATAAGAAATATTTTGGCCAGCTGATGCTTGGACTGCTTATTGGCAGCGTAATACAGCTTATTATTCCCTTCCTTACACAGGCAATAATTGACACTGGTCTCAATAACAGCGACCTGGGCTTTATATACCTGATACTGTTCGCACAGCTGGCTCTCGTAATCGGCCGTATGTCAGTGGAATTTATCAGGGGATGGCTGCTTCTTCATATCGGAGCCCGTGTCAATGTGTCAATAATTTCCGGCTTTCTGCAGAAACTGATGTCCCTGCCAATTGCATTCTTCGATACTAAACTTACCGGTGATATTCTTCAGAGGATTGACGATAACAACAGGATTGAAAATTTTCTTACTTCCACCAGCCTGAGTATAATGTTTTCCTTTTTCAACATCATTGTGTTCAGTATTGTTCTTGCAGTATACAGTATGAAAATACTGGCGCTTTTTCTTACCGGATCAGTGTTGTATGTGCTTTGGGTATCTGTATTTATGAAATCAAGAGCAAGGCTTGACCATGAGAGGTTCCGCGAGATGTCAGTTGCCAACAGCAAACTAATAAATATTGTAAACGGAATGCAGGAAATAAAACTTACCCAGAGCGAATCGCTTAAACGCTGGGACTGGGAAAACCTGCAGGCTTCCCTCTTTACACTGAAATCAAAAGGACTGGGACTGCTTCAGTATCAGACAGCGGGTGGAACTTTTCTAAATGAGGTAACCAATCTCCTGATTACTGTCGTTTCAGCAACAGCAGTTCTGAAAGGCAGTATGACCCTTGGTATGATGCTTGCTGTCCAGTTCATCATAGGCCAGCTCAATGTGCCTCTGAATCAGATCATTGGATTTTTTCGGATAACACAGGATGCGGGAATGAGCCTGAACAGGCTTGCCGAAGTTCACGGAATGGAAGAGGAAGAAGCTGATCCTGAATCAAAGATTCACAGGCTTCCTGAAAGGAAAGACATAATAATCAATAATTTGTCATTTCAGTATGAAGGTCCGCATTCACCTTTTGTATTAAAGGATATAGACCTTGTCATCGGCGAAAATAAAACAACTGCTGTTGTGGGGACCAGCGGCAGTGGAAAAACAACCCTGCTCAAGCTGATCCTTGGATTTTACAATCCTGTCAGCGGAGAAATCCTTGTGGGTGACACCAGGCTGTCAAATCTCAGTCTCAGACTCTGGAGAGAAAAAACCGGGGCCGTTATGCAGGATGGTTTTATTTTTCCGGAATCCATCGCATCAAATATTTCCCCGGGGAATTCAGAAATTGATGATGAAAGGCTTTTCAGGGCTGTTGAAATGGCAAATATCAGGGAATTTATTGAATTACTTCCATTGGGCTATAATACAAAAATCGGTGCAAACGGGCATGGCCTGAGTGAAGGACAGAAGCAGAGAATACTTATTGCCCGCGTTTTGTATAAGGATCCGGATATACTGATATTCGATGAAGCGACCAACTCCCTTGATACCAATAATGAAAAAGCCATTGTTGAAAATCTTGCAGAATATTTAAGAAAAAAGACTGTGCTGATTGTTGCACACAGGCTCAGCACTGTCAGGAATGCGGATAAAATTGTTGTCCTGGATAAGGGAAGGATAGTGGAAACCGGAAATCACGATTCGCTCATAGAACAGAAAGGTGCTTATTTTAATCTTGTTAAAAATCAGCTTGAACTTGGAAATTGATCTGATGAAATGAAAAAAAGTAAAACGGAAATACTGCATTCCGAACCTGTGCGTGAAATTATTTCAAGTCCGCCGGGAAGACTTGTAAGGTGGGGAACAGCCGCAATTTCTGCAGTAATACTGATTATCCTGGTTTTTGCATGGATCATCCGTTATCCGAACGTGGTGCCGTCATCTGTACAGATTACCACAGAAAATCCTCCGGTTACCCTGGTGTCAAAAATAAGCGGACGTATTTTAAACTGGTATGTCACCGATGGTGAAACGGTTCATACAGGGCGCCTGCTCGCCGTGATGGAAACAGCTGCATCAATTGATCAGGTGAGGAAACTGAGGGAGAGTATTGAGGAAATACAGGATCCCGGATCAGTTTCAGCCGGATCCCTTCCATCATTTTCTGAACTTGGTGAGATACAGGAATACTGGGGTACTTTTCTTAAGAACCTGTCTGATTATGAAAACTATGTAAAAAATGATTTTTACGGATATAAGATTTCTTCGGTTATAAGGGAAATATCCGGACTGGAGGAATATATCAGAAGAGTAAAGGAAAAGGAGGGTTTTTATGTCGAAAACCAGCGTATTGAGGCAAAAAAGTTCACCAGGGATTCATCCCTTTTTGCAGGAGCTGTGTTTTCAGAAAGCGAATTTGATATCTCACGCCAGACCTTCAACAAAATTAATATTGAACTTCAGGATGTCAGACTTGACCATGCAGCCAAAAGCCTTGAACTTGCCCGGAAAAACCAGGAGCTGCAGGATTACAGGATTAAAATGACTGAAGAAAGAGAAAGATTGTTTTCATCCCTGACAGAATCCCTTAATAATCTTAAAGCACAGATAAGAATTTGGGAAAACACCTATCTTATCATATCTCCGATAGACGGTATTGTAACTTTTACAAGATTCTGGAAACAGAATCAGATGGTGGCAAGGGATGAGCCTGTTTTGACTGTCGTTCCCCTTAACCCGGGAAACTTTATAGGAAGGGTTGACCTCAAAATGTACAGATCGGGAAAAGTAAGACCCGGTCAGGCGGTAAATATCAAACTTGCCGGATACCCCTATCTTGAATACGGAATGGTGCGTGGGGTTGTGGAATCCAAATCACTTGTCCCGTCCGGGGATGCCTACATAATTGAGATAATTCTGCCTGAAGGATTGAAAACTCTTTATGGCAGGGAACTTGAATTTACTCAGAACATGCAGGGAACTGCCGAGATAATGACGGACAGCCTGAGACTTCTGCAAAAGGTGGTTAACCCCTTACGGCATCTTGCCGCGAAAAACAGACTTTGAAACATTTTAATTTCCTGAATAGGGCTCGTAATCATCCTGTTGTGATTCGGGCGGATTGGATTTTCCATCGTCCCCCTTTTGTCCCTTCCCCTGTTTTTCCTGCTTCCGCCGGGAATGTTTCTGATAGAGACTGAATCCGGCAAGTGCCAGTAATGCAACGATCAGTATTATTCTTGTGTTACTCATAATAAATTATTTCTTACGCAAATTTATTATCATTCACGGTATTTTGAAAAGATCCGGTATTCTTTTTCCGGACAGATGATTTTAAAAGAAGAAGCGGAAAATAAACTTAAACCCTCATTGTATGAAAGATGTAATTAACAGATTCTCATATTAATTTCTCAGGGTCTTTGAGTTTATTAAATATTTCAATATTTTCGTAGCTTGAAACATCCATGATAGCTTACATGGTTAAGACTTCCAATAGAGACCTGAAATTAGAAAGGACTTGCTATGATAATAGAGAAAGATCCGGAAGACTCTGTTCGTAATGAACAATCCGGGGCAACTGAAGATGCCGCCGGAACTGAGAGAAATATAAGTGGTGAGGAAATCCCGGAAGCCAGTATTACAGATAATCAGAAGGATCAGCCGGAGAAGGAAAAAACAGAGAGTGAACAGGCTGAAAAAGAACCGGCTGAAGGAGAGCATGCTGCGGAGGCAGCGGCTGAAGAGGAACCGGCTGAAGGAGAGCAGGCTGAAGAGGAATCGGCCACAGAAGAACCGGCTGCAGAGACCCCGGCTGAGGATGAGCAGATTGCAGAGCCCCCGGCTGAAGAGGAATCGGCCACAGAAGAACCGGCTGAGGGTGAACCGGCTGCAGAGACCCCGGCTGAGGATGAGCAGATTGCAGAGCCCCCGGTTGAAGATGAACAGGTCGCAGAGGCCCCGGCCGAAGGTGAGCCGGCTGCAGAGAATAAAATTCCTGTAAAAAGGAAGCGGAAAACAGTACAGGAAGTTGAAGGTGAATCCAAAAATCTTGATGATGTTGAACTTCCTCCTGTTGATTATTCCGGTTTTTCAAAGAATGATCTTGTGGAGACACTGGCACTTCTGATCGATAACAGGCCACCATCAGAGATTCGGAATGATGTAGACAGAATAAAGGTATTTTTTTATAAAAAGTTAAAGCAGGAAGCCGAAGAAAGGAAGAATAAATTTCTGGAAGGCGGCGGCACTCTTGAGGATTACCGGTCATGGGTTGATCCTCTTGAAGCAAGGGTCAAGCATCTTCTTGACAAATACAGGCAAAAGAAGACTGATTTCAACAAAGTACAGGAAGCTGAAAAATATGAAAACCTCAAGAAAAAATATGAGATAATTGACAAGATAAAAGAACTTGTCAACCGTGAGGAATCAATCAATAAAACTTTTAATGAATTCAGGCTGCTCCAGGGTGAGTGGCATTCGGTTGGTGTGGTTCCGCAAAATGCTGTCAAGCATCTTTGGGAAAATTATCACCACAACGTGGAAATCTTTTATGATTATATAAAAATCAATAAAGAGTTACGTGACCTTGATCTTAAAAGGAACCTGGAAGCCAAAGTGCAGTTGTGTGAAAAGGCCGAAGAGCTTCTTCTTGAACCAAATCCGGTAAATGCCTTTCGTGTTCTGCAGGAATATCATAATCAGTGGCGTGAAATAGGCCCTGTTCCCAATGAAGTGAAAAATGAAATATGGGAACGCTTCAGGGAGGCCACATCACAAATCAATAAACGGCATCACGAATATTTTGAAAAACAGAAGGATGCACAGCGCAAAAACCTGGAAGCAAAGATAGCCCTGTGTGAGGAAGTGGAAGAAATAAACCTTCTTGAAATTACGAATTTCAGGGAGTTTGACGAAAAGGCTGAAAAAGTAATTGCTCTGCAGAAAATGTGGAGAACAATCGGATTTGCGCCCAAAAAACAAAACAATAAAGTATACCAGAGATTCAGGGATGCCTGTGACAGCTTTTTCGACAAGAAAAGGAGTTTCTATGCCGATAATAAGGAAGTACAACAGAATAATCTTCAGCTTAAAATTGATTTATGTCTTCAGGCAGAGGCATTGCAGGACAGTACCGACTGGAAGGCAACCACGGATGCCCTTATAAGACTTCAGAAAAACTGGAAGGAAATTGGTCCCGTTCCCAGAAAACAATCCGAAAAAGTCTGGAAAAGATTCAGGAAGGCCTGTGATCATTTCTTTGACAGTAAAGCGGAGTTTTTTAGTGAGCTGGACTCATCATATGAAGATAATCTTAAAGCCAAACTGGCATTGATTCAGGAACTTGAGGAATTTGAGGCAGGAACGGACGTACAAGAGGCTTTCGAAAGACTTAAGGGTATTCAGCGGAGATGGACTGAAATAGGATTTGTTCCCTTTAACAGGAAGGATGAGATTATAAACAAATATCGTATTGCCCTGAACAAGGAGTTTGACAGACTGAAGATCGGAGATGAAGACAAGAGTATTCTCAGGTTCAGTTCCAGACTGGAAAATCTTAAAGCAAATCCCAAAGCGTCAAGAAAAATAAGAAATGAGCGTGATAAATTCTTTACAAAAATCAAGCAGCTGGAAAATGACATAGTACTCTGGGAAAACAATATCGGGTTTTTTACCAAGTCACCCAATGCCGAAACATTGATCTCTGAGGTAAGAGAAAAGATCGACAGTGCAAAAAAGATGATCAAAATCCTTGAGGAAAAAGTCAAAATGATTGACCAGTCAGGATTTGATGACTATAACCGCTAAAAAGCCCTTGACAGGAAACAATTTTTTTATTGCTTTGACCAAAGTTAGAGATATATTTGTGCCGGAAAATGAACAGGCTGTCAAATTAGGGCAGGTCTGTACCCGGGGGAAGGCTTGACTTTTACCAGGGAAGAAAATAACAAAAGTAAGAATGGACAAAAATACTATTACAGGACTGGTACTGATCTTCTTGATCTTTATAGGTTTCAGTCTTTATAATAACAACCGGCTCAATAAGGAATTTGAAAAAGCATTAACTACGGCGGAGGCTGAATATAATAAGGGAAATTTCGAAAGGGCCAGGACAGAATATGTCAATGCACTTCGTTTCAAACCCAATCATCCGGATGTGCTCGAAAAGATCAGTGAACTGAACCTGAAACTCGGCACAATACCCGGGATTACAGAAATCCCTGCAGACAGTGCAATTGCTGAACCCGAAGCAGTACCACAAACAGTTCCGGGCGCAGTGCCCGCGGCAGACCCCGGGCAATATGGTGTATTTGCAGGATCGGCGGCTGGAGAGGATGATTATATTACACTTGAAAACGACAAAATAGATCTCAGGATCTCACTTAAAGGGGGCAGGGTCTATTCCGCAAGGGTTAAAGATTTTACAACTCATGATTCCAGACCTCTCATTCTCTTCTCAGGTGATTCAACTGTATTCGGATTCAATTTTTTTACTTCCGACAACAAGGCTGTACAGACAAATAACCTCTATTTTACCCCGCTTTCCCAAAACAGGCATTACCGGGTAGACAGGGAACCGCTTAGCGTAGTCCTCAGACTGGCTGCAGACGATGAAAGCTATATTGAATATAAGTATACACTTGCACCGGGAAAGAACAGCGTGGATTATGATGTTACATTTAAAAACATGCATGGTATTCTTCCTGAAAACCAGAATAATATTGAACTTGACTGGAGAATGTATGTGCCTCAGCAGGAAAAAGGAAGACAGAATGAGGATATGTATTCCACCATCAGGTACAAATACTATCAGGATGATGTCGACGGATTGAGGCTGAGATCAAACAAGGAAATAGAAAAGGTTGACATTACCACCAGACTGAGCTGGGTGGCCTATGTTGATCAGTTTTTTTAATCTGTGCTTATTACGGATGATTATTTTCTCAGCGGTTCCATAACATCTGCAAAAACCCTTACATCTGAAAAATATATCCGTTACTATACTTCCGAATTGGGAATCCCCATTGAAAACAGTCCGGAAACAAACATTGCCCTGAAATTTTATTATGGTCCGAATCATATTTCGACATTACGAAAAGAAGGCTATGACCTGGTTAAGATAATATTTGTAGGCAAGAACATAGTCGGATGGATCAACAGGTTTGTTATTATTCCGGTTTTCAACTGGCTTGAAAGATATATCAGCAGCTACGGCATTATCATTCTTATTCTTACAATATTAATAAAAGTAGTTCTCTATCCGCTGACATTCAAATCATACCAGTCAACTGCCAAGATGAAAGTCCTTAAGCCCCTGGTGGATGAACTGGCAAAAAAATATCCCAAACAGGAAGATGCAATGAAAAAGCAGCAGGCTACCATGGATCTCTATAAAAGAGCCGGCGTTAATCCAATGGGGGGCTGTCTGCCAATGCTTTTACAGTTTCCCATACTGTTTGCAATGTTCAGGTTCTTCCCTGTTTCCATAGAGCTGAGACAGGAATCATTCCTGTGGGCGACTGATCTTTCCACATACGATTCTATTCTGAACCTTCCTTTTAAAATTCCCTGGTATGGTGACCATGTGAGCCTGTGGACCCTGCTTATGACAGTGTCATCCATTGTAACAACCAGAATGTCCGGGACCACTTCAGGCCAGGACCAGCCGGGAATGAAGGTAATGATGTACATGATGCCGGTAATGTTCCTGTTCATTTTCAATAATTTTTCATCCGGACTGACTTATTATTATTTTCTTGCCAATTCAATAACCTTGCTGCAGAATATTTTGTCAAAAAGATTTATTGACGGAGAAAAAGTATTGGCTACCCTGGAGGAAAACAGGAAGAAACCTCTTCCTAAATCTAAATGGCAACAACGACTTGAACAGGCTTCAAAGCAGAAAGGATATAAACCGCCTAAACGATAAGGTTTTTTTATGGATATTGTATAAGCCGGGACTTTTCATGTCTGCCAGATAGGGCAGAACTGCTATGTTGCCTGAAGGTTGTGATTGACCCGGAAGGGTTTCACCGGAACATTTAAACGGAAGTTTTAAATCAAACAGTGAAAAAATTCATTATTTTTATAACTGTTTTCCAAAAACAGCCTAAATTTATTTGTCACAATAGAAGAGAAGAATGAAAAAATTTAAAAATAAAGATCTTGCTGCCAGATTGGGTGTCTCGGGTACGCTGGTGTCACTGGTTCTTAACAATAAGGCCGACCAGCACGGGATCCGAAAGGAGACACAGGAGAAAGTATGGGCAATGGCCAGACAAATGGGCTATTTCAGTGCACAGGAAGAAAAAGGGAAAATACCGCCCCATGAAGAAAAACCCGGTATAATCGGAATGGTAGTTCCTTCATTGGGTAATTCCTTTGTTCAGAGTATCACCCCATATCTGCAGAAATCATTTCATAGTATAGGACTGGGATTCTCGATAATAACAAAAGATCCCGATGATCAGCGCTATGACCGGATGATGGGATCTTTCAGAAAATTTTTCAGCGGTCTGATTTTGATGGGGGAAACTGCTGATGATCAAACTATAAGAACTCTGAGGACAGCATCCTATCCTTTTATCCTTTTGGAAAAAAGCAGCAAAACCGGAAGACTCAGCACGGTAAATACAGATATTGCTGCCGGTGTACGGCTTGTGGCTGATCACGTAAACAAACTCGGCTATAAGAATATTATTATTGCAACTGATAAAAGATCGGCAAAATATGATGTATCTGTAATAGATCTGATGATCTCTGCACTTACAGAAAAAGACCAGCAGATAAACAAACCCGTTGTAGTTGAATTCGAAAGTACTTTTACCGATGATGAATACTATTTCAGCCAGATTGAACAATTTCTCCGCCCCCCTTTCAGGGCTGACATAATTCTTATTATGCATGCCGGACTTGTGTATCCGGTTATGTCCATGCTGAGATACAAAAAGCTTCGTGTCCCCCAGGATATTGCTCTGATATCAATGGAAGACGGCCCGGGATTCGATCTGATGTTTACCCCGGTAACCTGTCTTAAAAAGCCCGTTTCAGGCCTTGCATTAAAAGCTTCAAATATGATCTGGTCAGAAGTGAAAAATGCTGGCAAAAGCAAATACAAAAGACAGGTGAGCCTGCCTCCCGGTCTTGAACTGAGAAATTCCTGCGGAACACTCTAGGGGCTCATTGTCAAATGTTTGATTGCCATTCCTTTTTCAGTATGATAGCGGAAAACTGTTTTGTTCAAGAGCACAGTCCGCTCCCTTTGTATATATTGTAAAAAGTATATCTTTGCCATGTTCTGGTTTTGCAGGATTTAGTTATTCTGCAATTAAAAGGGAATGCGGTGAGAAACCGCGACAGTACCCGCTGCTGTGATGCCCGGTCGTTTTTACGATGATGGTCCTGTGATACCCTGCCACTGTTCCGACAGACGGAATGGGAAGGCTTCACCGGACCGGGACGAGTCAGAAGACCTGCCGGAAACCACTGTTCAACGCTTTCGGGAAGAAAAGCTCAGAGTTTATTTCTTCTGATTCTCATCTTCTGATTTCCTGTAAACAATGAATAATGGCCGGTAGTGGCGGGACTTAACGTTAGATAACATTGTTTGGGAAAATAAGAATTTTGAAATATAAATTGTTATACCTGTTTTTAGCTGTTTTTTCCCTGCTGATATTTTTTCCTTCCTGTAATAAAGACCGGAAAAGAGAAAAAATACAAAAAGAGCAAGGAGGTGAGAGCAGTTATGCCGAACGCTTTGAACTGCGTGTTACCGACAGCTGTACCATCCTATCTGTTAAGGATCCCTGGCAGGGTGCCGGAAATGTTATTCATGAATATTATCTGAAAAAAGAATCATACCAGAAAGAGCTTAAAGTTGATCATTCAAAAATCATCAAGGTCCCGGTAAACAGGATAATCTGTATGTCAACCACACATATTGCAATGATCAGTGCACTTGGCCGTCAGAATACAATTGTTGGTGTTTCAGGAGCCGGCTTTGTTTACGATAGTGAGGTTAACAACAGGATAAGCCGCGGACTTGTCAGTGATGTAGGTTATGATTCGGGCCTTAATACCGAACTTATTGTTAAATCCTCTCCTGATCTTGTTATGATATATGGAATAGGAAGTGAATCTGCAGGTTATACTGCCAAAATAGGGGAACTGGGACTGAGAGTGATGTATAATGCTGATTATCTTGAAACAGATCCCCTGGGCAAGGCAGAGTGGATAAAGGTATTCGGTGCCCTGTACTGTTGTGAGGAACTTGCCGATTCCCTGTTCAGGGAAATCCGGGATTCCTATCTGAACCTCAGGGAGCTTATAGCTGAGACAGCCTCAAAACCGGTTGTAATGATGGGAATGCCATTCCGGGATGTATGGTATGTGTCACCCGGAAATTCATATATCAGCAAACTTGTTGATGATGCGGGAGGCAGTTATTTGTGGAGAGAGACCGGATCTGCGGTATCCATACCCTACAGCCTGGAATCCGTTTATGCTGCCGCAATGAAGGCAGACATTTGGCTCAATACCGGAACTGCTTCCTCCAAATCCGAAATCGTTGCCATTGACAAACGGCTTGGATCAATGCCTCCATTCATTAACAACAGGCTGTATAATAACAATAAAAGGCTTAATCCGGCGGGCGGCAATGATTATTGGGAAAGCGGTGCCATCAATCCTCATATAATCCTCAGGGATATTGCTTCAATAATTCATCCTGAGATTTTTCCGGCTTATGAAACGGTCTATTACAGGAAGGTTGAATGACTGAAGGAAAAAATATCAGCGGGCATGAAAACACTGCCTTTTCTCCCTCCGTGGTCCGGATGCGGAGATGGGTTTTCCCGGGCCTTCTTTTACTGCTATTTGTCCTCTTTGTTCTTGACCTGTTCCTTGGCTCGGTATCCATCAGGCCCTCTGATGTTTTACGATCCTTCACGGGCATGGGCGATGAAACAGTACAAACCCTTGTTTTAAAATTCAGGCTTCCAAAAGCTGTTACAGCAATTCTTGCAGGCGCCGCCCTGTCGCTGAGCGGACTACAGATGCAGACCGTTTTCAGGAATCCCATGGCAGGCCCCTATGTGCTGGGTGTCAGTTCCGGTGCGGGACTGGGGGTTGCACTTGTAATCCTGGGCTTTTCTTCAGGATCAGGACCGTTGTCAATTGCAGCAGGCGGAAACTGGATACTTGTTTCCGCTGCATGGACCGGAGCAGGTGCGGTCATGATACTGATGCTGTTCATTTCAGTCAGGGTACGCAGCATCATGACAGTGCTCATTATAGGAATGATGCTGGCAAGCGGCATTTCTGCCATTGTAAGTATTCTTCAGTATTTCAGCAGTGAAAGTATGCTGAAGGCTTATGTTGTCTGGACAATGGGCAGCCTGGGCAATCTTTCCGCATCACAGCTTAATGTATTGTCTGTTTCGGTTGCAGCCGGGGTTATCCTTAGTATGGCTTCGGTTAAAATGCTTAATGCATTATTGATAGGAGAAAATTATGCCTCAAGTTCAGGCCTGAATATAACTTCTGCCCGGATAATTATTTTTGCATGCACAAGTATTCTTTCAGGAAGTGTTACAGCATTCTGCGGTCCGATAGCATTTATCGGCATTGCTGTCCCTCATATTGTCCGGAATATACTAAAAACATCCGATCATCGCCTGCTTGTACCCGGTACTGTTTTTACCGGAGCCTCTGTAATGCTTATCAGTGATATTCTTTCCCAGCTGCCGGGGACGGAAAAAATTCTGCCGGTGAATTCCGTTACATCCCTTATCGGTATTCCTGTTGTTATATGGATTATTTTAAGGAAAAACGCTGGCTCTGAACTGTTCTGATGGAAAAAGATATCAGGGAAATATTATCCGTAAACTCTTTGCTTATCGGCTATTTTCATGGCAGGAAGAAAATACCTATACTGCCGCCCCTGGATGCCTCTGCCGGAAAAGGGGAACTGGTTGCGGTTCTTGGCCGTAATGGTATCGGGAAAAGTACGCTTCTCAGAACAATTACCGGTCTGCAGAAAAAAATCGGCGGTTCAGTGATGATACGAAATGAAGACAGCAGGCACTATTCCAGAATGAAACTTGCCAGGAATGTCGGGTATGTATCAACTGAGACAATTAAAGTGAGCCATATGCGAGTGTATGATCTGGTTGCACTCGGACGTTTTCCCCATACAGACTGGACCGGCAGGATTGACCGCAGCGCCTCAGAAATTATTGATAATTCGATACACAAGGCAGGACTCGCAAATTTTTCAGACAGACTTATTTCCGGGCTTTCGGACGGAGAACGGCAAAGGGCTATGATAGCCAGAGTACTTGCCCAGGATACTGATATTATGATAATGGATGAGCCCCTGGCTTTTCTTGACATATCGGGATAGTTCGGGGTTCTCAAACTGATGAAGGAACTTACTGTATCCGGCAAGACAATTGTGTTCTCCACTCATGATTTTAATATTGCAGTCAGTAATGCCGATAAAATATGGCTTGTTACTGACACGGACATAAAGGAAGGCGCTCCTGAAGATCTTTGGCTGGCTGACAGTTTTGAATGCCTCTTTGATTCCGAACGTACCGGGTTTGATCCGGAAGACGGAAGTTTTGGATTCAGTCCGCCTTACAGGGGTGAAGTATATCTTGAAGGTGCTGCGGGGAGGCAGAAAAACTGGACCATCAGGGCCTTGAAAAGGAATGGTTTCGCTATCTCCTCAAAAAAAACGCAGCCCTATGTTGAAGTAAGGGAAGGAGGCAGGGGATGGTCCATTGTAAAGGATAAAAAAGTACAGAACTTCAGAAGCCTGTATGAGCTGATAAAAATACTCAGACAAAATAATATTACTGCTGTCTGAAGTACTGCCTGTAATTGTCGATGAATGAAGGTATATCGTCTATTGACAACTTTTTGGCTATTATCTTTTTATCCTTGTCCAGTATGTAAACCATTGGGGTGGCCTGAACATTATAATAATAGTCAAAATGAGTATGCCGGTCGGGATCCCATCCGTTAATCCAGGTAAGACCGTGTTTTTCAATATAGTTTGTCCATTCCTGTCTGTTGCCTGTAGTACAAACCGAAAAAATCTCAACACCGTCATTTTTAGCCTTCTCATACCATTCCTTCAGTTTTGGTGTTGCTTCATTACAGTGACCGCAGTTGGGCTCCCAGAAATATAAAACAGTAAATTCCTTTTCTATATCATGAAGGGCAACAAATATTCCCCTGTATGAATCCATCACAAGATTTTGTCCTTTCATACCCAAAAGATTGTGTCTTAACAACTCCACCTGTCGGTGAAGATCATTTCTGAATTCCTCAGTGATCCAGTCTGCTTTTCCTGAAAGATAAATATCATCGGCAAGCTTTACCAGTACAGCATCATGACCCATTATTTCACTTTGCCGGAAATGATTGAACAAATAGACCGAGAGGAACTGAAACAGTTTTGGATTACCGCCGGTCTTTGGAAAAATCCTGTCTATTTCCTTGTTTATTGAATCGGGCGATTGGATAATGACATTTCTAAAAAAAGTCTCGAGCCTTGTCTGAAGGATAGGGGTCCTCAGCAGTCTTTCGTCCGACAGGTCAATATTGTCGAAAAAATGATCTTTGTTATAATTGTATCTGAGATTCCATCTGACAGAATCCGGGTTATGTGTTCCGGCAGGAATGGTGAATTCAGGAATTTCCAGCGGGAGCATCGATTTCACGAGAACACCCAGGAAGTTTGACTTGTTTTTGTCAATGACACTTCTCAGGTATGCCTTCATCCCTGACTCATATTCCCGTTGTTTCTGTGAAAGTATGCGCAGTGAGTCGGGATTGGATTTGTTTAACTGAAGCCTGTTGTTAATGAGTGAAGCATTTTTCTGCATCTGCGTCCATTGTTTCTGGTAGTCCGTGAAGGCTGTATTGAGCGGTGATCCGGAAAATTTCAGGGTACGGAAGAAATCATTACTGGTGCAGGAGAGGGAAAAATGCTGGTTCTCAGTCATCAGAAATTCAAAATATTTATTGCCGGGAAGCACTATCATATAAATACCTTCGGGCAGCTTTTCTTTTCCGGCAAAGACTCCGTATCCTTCAGCGTCGAGTTTTAAAGTATCCGTAAGATATTGCCTGTCACCAAAGTGATATGCAAGGAAAACTGTTGAATCATTTATATCAGAGATTGTTACCTTTATTTCGTAGCCCTTGTTATCCAGGCAATATGTGTAAGCCGATAAGAACAGCAGCGCGGTGATCTGCAGAATTTTTTTCATTTGAGAACAAATAAATTATTTGATTGTCCACAAAAATAAATCAATACAATCTCTTTGCCAAACGGGAACTCAGTCTGTTTCGGAAATTAATTGTAAATTTAGCAGGTTAATTCGAGGGTGGATATAATGACTATTTCTTTGCTCATTCCGGTTTGCGATTATGATATTGTCGCACTTGTTCATAGTATGAAGAGCTGCATCGGAAAGATTCCTGAACTGATTGAGATAATTATCGGGGATGATGGTTCCTCTCCGGAATACAAGGCTAAATACAAATCTCTGGAAGGCGGCGGTGTTGAAATACTTGATTCACCGGTGAACATAGGAAGGGCTGCCATCAGGAACCGGCTTGCCCTGGCGGCAAAAGGCGATTATATTCTGTTTATCGATGCCGATACCATGATACCCGGAACAGCCGAAGCCTATATACGTAAATGGATACCGCTAATGACTGCTTCCAGGGTGGGATGCGGCGGTGTAATTTATCATAAATCTCCTCCCGGCGATCCGGACAAGATCCTGAGATGGAAATATGGAAGAAAGAATGACGGAATTAAAGCCTCTGAAAGAAACAAGCATCCATATCATAAGTTTTCTACATTCAATGTGCTGTTTGACCGTACAATATTTTCAAAGCTGAGATTTAATGAAGACCTGAAACAGTACGGGCATGAAGATACACTTATGAGTTACCAGCTGCGCAAGGCCGGAATAACTATATTACATATAGACAACGGTCTGATTCATGAAGGACTGGAATCGAACCGGGAATTCCTGAACAAGACAAAACTGGGTATCGAGAATCTGAGTAAGCTCTATGATATTGTTACGGATAAACTGACCTTTTCCTCAACAGTCAGGGTACTTCAGATCTACAGCATTTTGAAATGGTTCCGGCTTACCCTTATCCTGGCAGGAATCTATATAAAATACCGTGAACGGATGGAGTTGAGAATTGATTCAGCAAATCCGTCGCTGTGGCTCTTCAGATTCTATAAAGTATGCCTTTTCTGTACCTACCGCGAAATTCACGGCAGAAGGAAAATATTGCCATCAATTAATATATAAGTTATAGTTCTATTGTTGAACTATTTACATAGATTTCGTATATTTGTCACCGTTAATTGAGTTGTACTGATGTTCTGCAATCATTTCATGACAGATGGCAAATCCTGAATTATCGTGGCCTTTTAATAAAATAAAACAGTGGAACGATGCTATCTGGCATACACCACTGTCGGAATTATCACGAAGAAAAAGCTTTTTTATCCGGCAGCTTAGAATTATTGTCCTTGCCGCACAGAATTCACTTAAGGACAGGGTGAATCTCCGCGCCTCGGCACTCACTTTTTACACCCTGATATCTATTATTCCGATAGTTGCCATCGGACTTGCCATTGCAAAAGGATTTGGACTTGATCAGAACCTGGAATCAATCATCAGGAATACAAAGGAATTTGCTCTTTACGGCGACATACTGGATCCGCTTCTCGAAAATGCAAAAAATACTGTTCAGCGTACAAGGGGAGGCTATCTTGCCGGAATTGGTGCCCTGATCCTGATCTGGTCAGTCGTTTCCCTGCTCGGCCAGATCGAAACCTCTTTTAATCATATCTGGCAGACATCCGTAAGCCGGCCCTGGCACAGGAAATTTACGGATTATCTTACTATTCTGTTGATTGTACCGATCTTTATTATTTTATCGAGCAGCATAACAATATTTATAATTACAAACCTGTCGGAATTTATGGACAGGGTGCCGGTGCTGACATCATTCAAATGGATTGTCAGTTTTCTTATCAAATCAACACCTTATCTTCTGACATGGCTGATGCTGACACTGCTGTTCATGGTGATGCCGAATGTGAAAGTCCGCTTCGGACCAGCACTTATTTCCGGAATCATTGCCGGAACTTTTCTTAAAATACTTCAATGGCTTTATCTTGACCTGCAGTTCAACATAAGCAAGCTAAGTGCTATTTACGGCGGTCTGGCGGCAATACCGCTCTTCCTGATTTTCCTTGAAACCTGCTGGATAGTGATTCTTCTCGGGGCAGAACTGTCTTTTGCAAACCAGAATGTTTCAAGATATGAATTTGAATCCGAAGCCCTTAATATAAGCCATTACCAGAAGCGCACAATAATTCTGCTGATAATGTATCTTATTGTCCGGAGCTTTTACCTGGGTGAAAAAGCCCTGACCTCAGAAGAGATAAGCAGGGAGCTGAAAATCCCGGTCCGCCTGTCAAGGGATATTCTTGAAGACCTGAAGGTAACCGGTCTTGTTTCAGTGATTTATGAACATGAAAACAGGCAAAGATCTTATCAGCCGGCAATAGACATCAACAAGCTTACTGTCAGCAGTGTTTTGTCACGTTTGGATAAAAGGGCCACGCAGGAAAAATACTTCATGAAAAGCAGGGAATATGAAAAGGTAACTCAAATACTTGATTCGTTCGATGCAATGACGTCCGGTTCGGAATCAAACATCCTTATAAGGGACCTGTGATTACAGGCTGTCGGTTTCCGGCGGGGCAGACCTGTTTCTGGCACGCCTTTCCACATAATTTATAAATTCACTGTAGGATGGCCACTTATAGAACATATAATGCGGATAAGGAACAATTATTTGTCTGGTATTCTGCATTTTATCCCAGTATTTTGTTACGTTTTCCGTAGGGAATACTTTGTCTGATCTGCTTGTTACCGCAAAATCCCAGCGGAAGCCAGGTTCCCTCTGTTCCATTACCCGGTTGTAAAGCCACCTTAATTCCACATGGAATGAATCCAGTGTTCTGTCGGGAATCCTGTCGGAATTGAGATTATATGTTCTCCTGCTTCCGAACATGCGGTAGTAAAATTTCTCAATGCTTTCTTCCGTTATATTGTCCAGGGCCTTTTCAAATGAACCGGGTGGAATACCGTAATTGTCGTCAAGCGGAACAGGTGTTCCGTTGACGGCTATTGTCCGGTCAGGGATAATGCCGGTGGAGGGTGACAGGTATTCTGCAGCCCATACCCCAATAGACCATCCTATCAGGGTGATCTTTTTATAAGTCTTCATTTCAGGCAGTACCAGGGCCTGGTCAGCAGAATAATTATAGAAAAGTATGAAATCAAACTCATCGTTGCATAAGGGCTCAAACACATTCTCATCCGTTCCCCAGGCACCATACATAACTACAAGACTATCGTTTTTTTCCCTTCTGCGTATATATGTTTTCATTCTCTAACTGAAAAACATAAAGTTAATTTATTTTTTAGTGAATCAAATTTTGAGGAGGATTGCCTCATAACCAGGTACAAAAAAAATAAGAGGAGGAAGGGTGGTCGTGAACATCAGGGAGCGGGTTTTATTTATGAGATAATTCCCGTGTCTACTGTCTGATAAAAGGATGGAACCATGGTAAGCTGGCGCTATTCCTCAGGTTCCAGATGTGAAAGTCAATGTCTGCAATACAATCCTGTTGATTTTCACTCCCAACCCTTGCTCATCTCCTCTTATACCAATAGCATGAGCTTGGAACAAATTAAAAAAGAATAATTGACTTGACAAAGTATAAGAAATGACATTATGACGAAGGGCTGAATAAAATTGACTAAGCTGGCTATAATTTTGACAGAATTCTGTATAATGAAAATCGTAAATAAAAATAAAAGGAATAAGCAGCGGAAAGGGGAAGTCCGGGCGGCTGTAAATTTTTCTTTTAAGACGGGTGAAGCATATTAACTTGCAACAATCGAAAAATTAAATAATTTTGCGGCTTAAAGAGATATCATGTAATATAAATATTTGGTTCCGTAGCTCAGCTGGATAGAGCAACAGCCTTCTAAGCTGTGGGTCGCGCGTTCGAATCGCGCCGGAATCACAAAAATGACAGGTCTGCTGCAGGTATCTTTACAAATAATACGGAAAAGAGGATTACAATCTCTTAATACGGAAAAGAGATTACAATCTTTTAAAAGGAACAAAGCGAACATAAGAAAGCCGTCTTTCCACAGGTTTCCCGTTCTTTTTTGTTATCAGTATAAGTTCCTGTATTGCTGCCGGCAGTCCTACCGGGATTACCAGCCGGCCATTTTCGGCAAGCTGGTCAATCAGGGGCCGGGGTATCTGGTCTGCAGCCGCAGTGACAATAATAATATCAAAAGGTGCGTGTTCCGGCCATCCCTGGTAACCATCCCCGTATTTGCATGTAATATTGTCATAGCCCATTTCTTTGAATCTGCCGGCAGACTCCGCGGCCAGTTCAGGTACTATTTCAATTGTATATACTTCATTCACCAGTTCTGCCAGAACAGCTGCCTGGTATCCTGAGCCGGTCCCGATTTCCAGGGCTTTCATCTTTTTGTCAGGTCTTAATACCTCTGTCATATATGCTACTATATATGGCTGCGAAATGGTCTGTCCGTAACCTATAGGCAGGGGATAATCATTGTATGCTTCATTCTGATATTCCAGCGGAACAAAAAGATGACGGGGGACAGTATTCATTGCATCAAGAACTGCCTGATTTTTTATGCCTCTGTCCCGGATCTGGATTTTTACCATCCGCTTTCTGGCAGCTTCGTATTTATCAGACTGATGTTCAACACAGGCTGCCATAATTAAAAGCTGAATTAATATAAATATTTTCACAACGACCTTGTTTCCTGCAATATATTTAAATTTCATCAATTAACAAAAGGATGATTTGCCGCTTGCCGGACAGATAAAACCAGGATATTGAGCAGACTGTTGAATGCTGAAAATTTCAGCAGCTATCCGGAATGTATGTTATATATTGAATCCCACAAGTGAAAGGAAGCCGTTTCCCAGGAATTGAACGAGAGACCATATGGGAAAGAGGTTGAATCCGGAAATCAGTGACAGGGCAATGAGACCCAGGAAGAAATAGCTTCCGTATTTATACAGTCCGTTGTAAAACACGGGATATTTTCTGAAAAAGGAAAGGAGAAGATGTGATCCGTCAAGAGGGGGGACGGGGAGAAGATTAAAGATGAACAAACCCCAGTTGATGTATATTGCATAGATCAGGACTTCTGTTGTTATTGAATAATAGGCGATATTGAAATGCCTGAACACAATTACGAACAGCACAGAAAGCAGCATTGCAAAAAGGGCATTGGACAGCGGTCCGGCAACAGCTATCTTAAGCGTGTCGATCCTCGGATTACGGAGATTCTGTTCATTGAATTCCACCGGTTTGGCCCAGCCGAAACCGACAAGAAGCAACATGACAAAGCCCAGGGGATCTATATGCTTCAGAGGATTAAGAGAAACCCTGCCCTGATCTCTCGAAGTGGGATCACCGCAGCTGTGAGCAACAAATGCATGACTAAACTCATGAACTGTAAGGCCAAGAATGATTCCGGGCAGAAATTTAAGGGTTCTGAAAATGTCAAATTTGTCCATTCAGACTTTTTTTAGTTAATTTTGGATTCGCCGGAAAACATATCTTTCCATTTCCTTCCTTCAGCCTGCATCGCAGCATGAAATCCCGGATATTCATTTATCATGCTGATCACAGGATTTTTCAGGCCCTCAGAATGGAACGGGAAATTCAATCCGCAGTTAAATACAATTCTGTAACTGATGTTTTCTGCCTGTGATCTGACAATGGCCTTTTTCATGCCGGCAATTTAACAAAATTTGAAAAAATAATGTTTGGATTAATGCTATATCAGGACTTATTTGCACTTTCGTAACCGTAATGAAGAATTTACAAACAAATAATCTGTATCCATGAAAAAACTGTTTTTGGTATTTTTAGCGGTCGTTTTTTTATCTTCTCTTGATATTCATTCACAGGACCGTGTTGTTCCCGAAGTATTTCTGCTGACATGCGGTCCGGGAACTGAGACTTATTCACGATGGGGTCACAGTGCGCTCAGGATAATTGACAGTACTGCAGGTACCGACAGGGTTTACAACTGGGGGGTATTTGATTTCAACACTCCGGCTTTTGCCTGGAAATTTGCCAGGGGGAGACTTGAATATATGCTTGGTGTGACATCATATGAGCATTTTATCCGTGAATATTTTATGGAAGGAAGGTGGGTGCAATCGCAGAAAATAAATATTGAACCCGGGGAAACAGAAATACTTATTCAGTTGATTCAGGATAATCTCAGACCTGAAAACGTGAAATACCGCTATGACTTTTTTTATGATGATTGTTCCACACGTATCAGGGACCTGCTTGAAGAGACCATAGGCAACAGCATGGTTTATCCGCCGGAAATGATGGATGAAGTACCTTCATTCCGGTTTTTGACCGGCAAATATCTTAAAACGGCTCCGTGGCTGAAGCTGGGAGTAGATCTCCTTATGGGATCTCCGGGGAACAGAAAGGCATCGGTGCGTGACCGTATGTTCCTTCCCATTGATATGCAGAGAGGCCTGTCTGATATTGTTATTAACAGAAAAGGCAAAATGATTCCGCTCCTGCAGAATCCCGTAACTGTTCTGGAAAAAAATCTGGAAACTGAAAAAGTAAATTTTTTAACATCACCTCTTTTCGCCTTTTCTGTTCTGCTGGTGATTGTAATCATCCTTTCGGCTGTTTTAAGGGATTTAAAGAGTAACCGGATCATGGATATTATATTGTTTTCACTCTTCTCGGTTCTTGCACTACTGATGATCTTCTTTAACTTTTTTACAGATCATCAGCAAATGAAACTGAATCCCAATGCAATATGGTTAAGTCCTTTTATTCTGGCATGTCTTCTGTCTGTTATTCTGAAAAAAGACTGGTATATATGGTTCCGGATAGTATTTGTTCTGAATGCCCTGTGGTTTTTTATATTGCTGATTTTTCCGTATTCAAGCAACACAGCTTTTATGCCCCTGGTACTGATACTTATTGTCAGAAGTTCGGCAAGATCGGGATATCCCTGGAATCCCCTGACACTTCCGGAAGAGGAATGAAAATGTTTTAACAGATATTTAACTCTCCTTAACACCTCCTTATTAATTACAGGGCTTTTTTTGTATATCCTGTCACAGACCCGGTATTTATTAAAATATGAGTGATATTAAATTTGCATTTTAAGATTCAGATTATGGAGCAAACAGCCGACATTAAAATACTAAATGAAAAGATTGAAAGGGAAAGTGCTTTTGTTGACATCGTCAGAATGGAAATGAACAAAGTCATTATTGGTCAAAAGCATTTGATTGACAGTCTTCTGGTCGGACTTCTGGGAGACGGGCATATTCTTCTCGAAGGAGTCCCGGGACTTGCAAAAACACTGGCCATTAAGTCCCTCGCTTCTGTTATTGACGCAAAGTTCAGCCGTATTCAGTTTACCCCCGACCTGCTTCCGGCTGACCTTACGGGTACTATGATCTATAGTCAGAAGAAGGAGGAATTCACGGTAAAAAAGGGTCCGGTATTTGCCAATTTCATTCTTGCCGATGAAATTAACCGTTCACCGGCAAAAGTTCAGAGTGCACTGCTCGAAGCCATGCAGGAACGGCAGATTACAATAGGTGAATCCACCTTCATTCTGGATGAGCCTTTTCTGGTACTGGCAACACAGAACCCGATAGAACAGGAGGGTACATATCCGCTGCCAGAGGCACAGATGGACAGGTTTATGCTTAAAGTGCTGATCACTTACCCGTCGATGGAGGAAGAAAAGCTTATTGTAAGGGAAAACCTTGCAAAAGAGTTTCCAAAAACAAATACGGTTCTTAAGCCTTCAGATATTATCAGGGCAAGAGATGTGGTAAAGGAAGTATATATGGATGAAAAAATCGAAAAATATATTCTGGATATTGTTTTTGCGAGCAGGGAACCTGAAAAATACGGACTGGAACAGTTCAGGAACATGATTTCCTACGGCGCATCGCCCAGGGCTTCAATATATATGTCTGTTGCAGCCAAGGCATACGCCTTCATCAGAAGGAGGGGGTATGTGATTCCGGAAGATGTCCGGGCATTATGTCCGGATGTTATGCGGCACAGAATAGGTCTGACCTATGAGGCTGAGGCTGAAAATGTGGATCAGGACAAAATAATTGCTGAAATATTAAATGTCGTTGAGGTTCCGTAGAATATCCCTTAAGCCACGAAAGGCATTGAGGATTTACAATCTGCTCATTGATACGGGAAAATGCTGAACGGATTATTTTGTTGAAAGTGGAAGCAACGGAATTATTAAAAAAAGTCAGGAGAATTGAGATAAAGGCCCGCGGGCTCACCAGGCATATTTTTGCCGGGGAGTACCACAGTGCATTCAAGGGAAGAGGTATTGCTTTCAGTGAGGTCAGGGAATACCATTATGGTGATGATATCAGAAGCATTGACTGGAATGTAACGGCACGGTTCAATCATCCATATGTTAAAGTGTTTGAGGAAGAGCGGGAGCTTACCGTTATGCTTTTAATCGATGTCAGCGGATCGGGAAGATTCGGAACTGCCACAGGCTTCAAGCAGGATCTGATGACCGAAGTGGCTGCAGTTCTTTCCTTTTCTGCAATTTTTAACAATGATAAAATCGGCGTGATATTTTTTTCCGATAAAATTGAGAAGTTTATTCCTCCTCAGAAAGGCAGAAAACATATATTGGTCATAATCAGGGAACTGCTGAGCTTTACGCCTGAAAGTCGTAAGACAGACCTGGCTGTACCCCTGAGATTTCTCACCAATGCAATAAAAAAAAGGTCCACGGCATTCATCCTTTCTGATTTTTTTGCTCCCGATTTTGAAGAAGCTCTGAGAATTGCCTCCAGCAAACACGATATAGCAGCGGTCAAGGTCTATGATCCCGCTGAGATCCGGCTTCCGGATATCGGTCTGGTAAAGATCTCTGATGCCGAAACAGGAGCAGAGAAATGGATAGACACTTCTTCCGGAAAATCAAGAAATGCTTATGCACAGTGGTGGGATAACCATGTTATTGCCCTTGACAGTGTTTTTAAAAAATGTGGTGTCGATTCAGTATATTTAAGTACGGCAGAGGATTATGTTAAACCCCTGATTAAACTGTTTGAGAAACGGTGAAACTTCAGACACATATTTATACAGGCCTGTTTCTGAGCTTATTTTTTGTGTATGCAGATGCTCAGGAAGTTAATGTGAGTGCCCGTTTTGACACATCCCGGATTTATATCGGGGACCAGATCAACTATACCGTAACAGTTGACCAGCCTGCGGAAATAAGCCTTGAGATTGCCTCTGCAAAAGATACCCTGATTAAAAACATTGAAATACTGTCGGGGCCTCTGACTGATACACTGGCACTTGATAACAACATGTTAAGAATTGTTCAAAGATATCTTATAACATCTTTTGATTCAGGATTCTATGAGGTGCCACCCTTTTATGCCGAATTAATGTCTGACCCGGGTATTGAAAGATATTATTCGGATTATGCATATCTGGAAGTGATGAGGGTAAATATTGAACCTCCCGGCACGGCATCCGGAATTTTCGACATAACAGGTCCGTATAAGGCACCTTTAAGCTTAGGGGAAATACTTCCGTGGTTTTTTCTGGCAGTTCTTCTGGCTGGTCTGATGTGGGGAGTGACAAGACTGATCAAGCGGTTCAGGAAGACAAAACCGGGTTATGAAGCTGTTGTAATTAAAGAAGCAGCACATGTTACTGCTTTTCGTGAACTTGAAAAACTCCGGGACCGGAAATTATGGCAGAAAGGTGAGTTCAAGCTTTATTATTCAAGACTGACTGAAATAATAAGACAATATCTGGAGGACAGATACGGAGTGTATTCTCTCGAAATGACCACATCCGAAACACTCGAAGAATTGCTGAAAACCGGTTTTAAAAAAGATGAAATTTATATTAAGTTAAGGAATATTTTAAACGGAGCAGACCTGGTGAAATTTGCCAGATACAAGCCCGATCCGTCGGAAAATGAACTTCATTTTGAAAACTCATGGCAATTTGTTGATATAACCAGGCATAGGGAAGAATTTGAGGAACAGCTTCCCGAAAATAGCGATAAGGAAAACAGACAATGAAAGGAATTACATTTGCAAATCCTGGATTTTTATGGTTACTGGGGCTTGTCCCGGTAATTGTTGCCTATTATATAATCAGGCAGCATAAAACCAATTCATCGCTGACAATGCCCGGCCTTGATGCTTTCGGAAACGCGGGAAAGAGTTTCAGGAACCGGCTGCGCCATGTTTTATTTGCAATAAGGGTATGTGTTGCCGGACTTCTGATTGTGGCGGTAGCCGGTCCCCGGAAGTCTGACAGTTTTCAGGATGTAAGCACGGAGGGAATAGATATTATTATTGCCCTGGTTATTTCGGGAAGCATGCTTGCACGCGATTTCAAACCTGACAGGCTGGAAGCCTCAAAAAATGTTGCAACAGAATTTATTTCCGGAAGACCCTACGACCGGATAGGACTGGTTGTCTTCAGTGGGGTAAGTTTTACCCAGTGTCCGCTTACAACCGACCATGCTGTTCTGATAAATCTTATGCGGGAGCTGAAAAGCGGCATGATAGAAGACGGAACCGCAATAGGTAACGGACTTGCTACGGCAATCAGCAGAATCAAGGATTCTGAATCGAAAGGTAAGGTAATCATACTCCTCACGGACGGAGTGAACAACATGGGTGAGATTGCCCCGGTCACTGCTGCGGATATTGCAAAAATATACGGCATCCGGGTCTATACTATCGGTGTCGGGACAATGGGAACGGCGCCTTACCCGGTGCAGACACCCTACGGGATCCAGAACAGAAATATGGCTGTCGAAATTGATGAAGATATCCTGAAAGAGATTTCTGCAAAAACAGGAGGAAGATATTTCCGGGCAACGGATAATAACAAGCTTGTTGAAATTTATGCTGAAATAGATAAACTGGAAAAGTCGAGAATTGAAATACGGCAATATACACGGAGGGAGGAAAAATTCCTGGTTCCGGTACTGATTGCTTTTATTCTATTGCTTGCTGACATGCTGACAAGATATACCATTTATAAAAACATTAGCTGAAAAAAAAGACTATGCAGTTATTCCGGTTTGCAAATCCCGCCTTCCTGTACCTGTTGCTTCTGCTTCCGGTAATGATCATATTGTGGACAGTGAATGAAAGAAGAAAAAGAAAAGCTCTCCGCAGGCTGGGCGACATAGGTCTTGTAAGAAAGCTTATGCCTGAGTATTCGGCAGTGAGACCGGGACTTAAATTCCTTTTCAGTCTGCTTGCCATGGCACTCATGATCCTGACACTTGCAAGACCGCAGTTCGGATCGAGGCTGGAGGAGGTGAAGAAGCAGGGGGTTGAGGTGATTATAGCTCTGGATGTCAGTAATTCAATGCTGGCTGAGGATATTCAGCCCGACAGGCTTACAAGAGCCCGGCAGGCTCTGAACAGACTTATTGACAGACTCGAAAATGACAGGATCGGATTGATCGTATTTGCTGGTGATGCATATACACAAATACCCATAACCACAGATTACGTTTCGGCAAAGATGTTTCTTTCTTCCGTCAGCCCTGATCTGGTTCCAAAGCAGGGGACCGCCATAGGCTCAGCAATAGACCTGGGAATACGGTCCTTTACCCCGGGAGAGGATAAGAGCAGGGCCATGATAATCATCAGTGATGGTGAAAATCATGAGGATGACCCTGTGGCTGCAGCAGCAGAAGCCTCCAGGGCAGGAATTGTCATACATACAATCGGAATAGGATCCCCGGAGGGTGTGCCTGTCCCGGTTCATACCGGCGGCAGGAAAGAGTATCTGAAGGACCATGAGGGCAATACCGTCATAACAAAACTTGATGAAGAAACACTTAAGAAAATTGCAGTCAGTACTTCAGGAACTTATATCCGTGCCGGGATATCCGGCCTTGGACTCGATGAGGTTTACAATGAAATAAGGAAAATGAAAAAACAGGATATGGAAAGTAAAATGTATACAGAATACAACGACCAGTTCCGGTTTTTTGCAATTGCGGCTTTAATATTCCTGTTTGCTGAATTTATTATTATGGACAGGAAAAACAGGAAACTGGCCAATATTAAATTATTCAGTTATAAACTATGATTTTCCGTATAACATGCATAGAAAGATCAAATACCGTAAAATTTTGTTATGCCTTCTGTCAGCTTTAACTTTTGCTGTATTGTTTGTTCCATTGACAGCATATTCCCAGGGAGACAAAAAATATATCAGGGAAGGAAACAGGGATTATGAAAAGGAGAACTATGCTGATTCTGAAATTGCATACAGGAAGGCATTGAACAGGAACAATGCCTCCTCCAGCGCAGTTTTCAACATAGGTAATGCTCTCTACAAACAGGAGAAGTTTGAAGATGCAGGTAAACAGTTCAGCAACAGCTTTGAGATGAATGATGACAGGAGGAAAAAGTCAGCCAGTCTTTATAATCTGGGGAATTCCCTGCTTATGGCAGACAGGATCCCTGAAAGTATTGAGGCATATAAGGGTTCCCTGAAGCTTGATCCCCGTAACAGGGAGGCAAAATATAATCTTGCCTTTGCCCAGGACCTTCTGAAGCAGCAGGAGGAACAGCCACAGCAGAACCAGGATCAGGGAAACCAGGATGATAAGCAGCAACAGGATCAGAATGATAACGGGCAGGATAATGAGCAGCAACAGGATCAGAATGATAACGGGCAGGATAATGACCAGCAACAGGATCAGGATCAGGAGTCACAGATATCCAGGGAAGATGCAGAAAGGATCCTTAATTCCCTGGCAAATGATGAAAAAGATATTCAGGAACAGATAAAACTGGATAAAGCAAAACAGCAAAAGGTAAAAACACTCAGGAACTGGTAGCGGGACAGGTTTGAAGGAATGAAAAAATTATTGACATATTATCTTCTGTTTTTCATAAATACGGGTTTAAGCGGACAGGATATTACTGTTGAGGCAGAATATCCCGGAACAGTACAATCCGGAGAACAGGTTGCCATTCAGTGGCGTGTCAATGCAAGAGGGGGTGACTTTACCGCACCCTCATTTGCAGGTTTTATCAGGCTGACAGGTCCTCATACTTCTTTCAGTTCAAGTACACAGATTATAAACGGGCGGGTAAGCCATGAAACGTCAGAATCATATTTATATTATCTTCAGGCAACTGATGAAGGAAAATTTGTACTGCCGCCTGCATCCGTTACCATTAAGAATAAAACTTATTATTCCGATTCCGTAAGGATAGAAGTTAGCGGCAGCAAGGCAACTCCGGCTGCGGGACAGCAAGAAGCGGATGCCGGGCAGCACAAGACATCACCATCTTCTCCTCCCGAAGGACAAATATTCCTTGATCTTGCCGTAAACAGGAAAGAGGTTTTTCTTGGAGAAGCTGTTTCGGTTACTGTAAAACTATATACCAGAGTCGATATTTCGGGTATTAATGAAATCAGGTATCCTTCGTTTACGGGCTTTCTTAAAAACGACCTGGAAACCCCTCCGCTCAGTTCGCTCCGGCAGGAGAATATCAATGGTACTGTTTACGGAACAGGTGTGCTTCAGCAGTTTCTTCTCTATCCGCAGATTACGGGGGAAATTACGATTGATCCGGTTCAGATCACCGCGCTTGTCCGGCAAAGATCAGGACGATCGGATCCTTTTTTCGGCGATTTCTTTTCAAGCTATACAACCGTACCCCTAGCAGTAGCCAGTCCACCGGTGAAAATAAGGGTAAAAGCCCTGCCCGGAACCAGGCCAGGGAATTTTTCGGGTATTAGCGGTAAAATCAATATTACGGCAGATATTAACAAGGATAGTGTAAATGTAAATGATGCCCTCAGCTATAAGATTACAATATCCGGAACGGGTAATCTCAGGCTTGCAGGCATGCCCGTCCTCAGGCTTCCTCCCGACATAGAGATCTATGATCCCAAAGTAACGGAAAATCTCAAGAATTCGCCGGCCGGTACAAGCGGACAGAAGGTTTTTGAATACCTGCTTATTCCCAGGCATCACGGAGATTACACAATACCTTCCGTAGAATATTCATATTTTAATGTATCAACCGGAGAATACGAATATCTCAATACTCCCGAATTCAGATTTCATGCCATGAAAGGTACTGATCAGGCTTCGGAAATTGCGGTTTTCGGAGGCGTGGCAAAAGAAGATGTAAGATATCTGGGAAAGGATATACGGTTTATCCGGACAAAGCCCGGAAAACTCACCATAGCCGGGGGACAGATCCTGTCTCAGAATTCATTTTATCTGGCTTATGTGATAAGCTTGCTTTTATTCCTGATCTTTTTGTTTTTGCGAAGGGAGCATATAAGGAGAAATGCAGACATTGCTGCGGTTAAAAACCGCAGGGCAGGGAAGGTTGCTGTAAAACGGCTGAAGGAAGCTTCTGCCTGCATGAAAAAAGGTGATACTGACCGGTTTTATGAGGAAATACTGAAGGCCGTATGGGGTTATCTGAGCGATAAACTAAGCATCCCGGTATCGGATCTTACCAGGAACAGTGCCATAGATTCATTGCGGGAAAGAGGTGTTGACGATGAAAAACTTACAGATCTGGCAGATATCCTTGACAAGTGTGAATATGCAAGGTATGCACCTGCTTCTTCCGGCACCGGAGTATCAGCGATTTATGATGATGTTTCCGGATTTATAAGGTCTGTTGAAAATGAAATTTAAATATGAGCTTCAGATCAATTACAATACAGATAATTCTGCTGCTGATCCTTTCAGCTTTCAATGCGGGAGCGCAGGATACGGCAGACCTGAAATTCAGCAAAGGAAGCGATTATTTTTCTGAAGGCAATTACGGGAAAGCCCTCGAAGAATGGACCAGTCTCTATACTGCAGGCTATCGCTCAGCTATTCTGGATTACAATATCGGTAATGCATATTTCAAACTTGGTAATATTCCGGCATCGATACTCTTTTATGAACGGGCCCGCCTCAGGAAACCTGCTGATGAGGATATCACTTACAATCTCAGTATAGCACGGGCAATGACTACTGACCGGCTTGATGAGATCCCTGAACTCTTTTTTGTCAGATGGTATGATTTCTTTTCGCTTGTTCTTGCTTCAGACAGCTGGGCAGTAATAAGTCTTGTTTCTTTTATCTTATGTCTTGTTTTTCTTTCATTCTATTTTTATTCATCAAAATACACCATCAAGGTTACAGGATTCTGGCTTGCATTGGTTGCACTGCTGCTGTCACTGGCTTCATTTTCCTTTTCTTTGCGGAACAGGAAACTGATACATGAAAGCAATAAGGCCATCATCTTCAGCCCTATCGTTAATGGGAAAAGCTCACCTGATGACAGTGGTACCGATCTTTTTGTGATACATGAAGGATTAAGGGTAAGTGTTGAGGACGAAGTTGGTGACTGGAAGGAGATAAGGCTTCCTGATGGCAATAAAGGGTGGGCTCCGGCAAACAGTCTCGAAATTATCTGACAGAATGCAACTTTTTTACTGAATTACAGGTATGACAGATGTGATCTGTAATTCAACGCGCAATGAAAAAAAATATCTGTCTTATATTTATCTTGCTGGCTTTATTTGCCTGTAAAAGAAATAAATGGGAGCCTGAAGGCCCGACGGATGTCAGGATAAGGAATATGGAAAAAAATGAACTTATGGCTGATGTGGTGATAAACACTGCAGGGCTGAAAGATACTGTCGGGAATATAAAAAAGCTCGGAACGGTAAAACCCGGACAAACTTCAGAATACAGGAGGGTGACCATTGCATTTCCCAAGGCTGAAATTACGGCTGAAATCAGCGGGAAAACATTTTCGACGGGACCTGTAAACAGTACCCACCTGCAGTACTTCGGGCGGATGCGGATTACTTATGAGGTTGAGATCAGTGATATCGAAAACAGGGTGCTTGAAATAAAAAACATTATTCCCGATGAGGCCCTGAAACCCTGAAGATTTAAATTTTATCTCCAGTTTACCGGGTCAATGTTATGATCCGACAAATATGTATTGCAGCGGCTGAAATGTCTGTTGCCGAAAAATCCTCTTGAAGCGGAAAGTGGGGAAGGATGGACAGATTCAAGAACCAGGTGTCTGCTCCTGTCAATTGATATACCTTTTTTTTGCGCATAGGCTCCCCAAAGGAAAAATACAAGATTATCCTTTTCGTTGTTTAGTATTCTGATAACCTCATCTGTGAATTCTTCCCAGCCTTTTCCCCGGTGCGATCCGGCCTGACGGGCTCTCACTGTAAGGATGGCATTTAAAAGAAGAACGCCTTGTGCAGCCCAGCGCTGGAGATTTCCCGAAAAATATGGTTTGTATCCCATGTCCGATTCTATCTCCCTGAAAATATTGACAAGACTCGGAGGAAAATCAAAGCCGTCCCTTACGGAAAAACATAATCCATGTGCCTGTCCGGGTCCATGGTAGGGATCCTGACCTATGATCACGGCTTTTACGCTGTCAAAGGGACACAGGTCAAAGGCATTGAATATCAATTTCCCGGGAGGGAAAATCTGATCTTTTCGGTATTCTTCCCTTATATAGCCGGTGAGACTGACAAAATAATCCTTTTTGAATTCATTCTTAAGTTTCTCCTTCCAGCTGCTTTCTATTTTAACATTCATATTTATGTTACATTTGAAATTATTATTATGTTATTGTAAATTAAGTGGTTTGTATTCTCTGTCCCGGTTTATCGGGAACATGTTCAAATTTATCGGAAGTCTGCCTGCATGGCTTCACCGGGCCCGTTCCGCATGTAGTCATAGTGTTCTGGCATATATTTGCTTTGGGTCACCGGGACCATAAAAATCCTCCAGACTGGCTTGTAGTTTATAACCGTTTCTCTTATAAAATTCTTCGGTGGATTTATACAGGGGACGTCCGGATGTTTCAATCCAGAGAATTTTTCCTCCTTTTTGCCTGATTTTTTCCTCTGTTTCATGCAACAGGGCTTTGCCCAGTTTACAGTTTCTGAAATCCTGGCGGACGGCGATCCAGTAAAGTTCCCATGAATAAAGTGAGAATTCATTTTTCCCGTAGCAGGCAAATGCAATTGTTTCATCCCCTTCAATTATTTTAATCCAGAAATAGCCGTTTTCCTCTGTTCCTTCCGAAACAGTATGTTCAGCTATTTCCATTGCGCTGCGGATTTCGAAATCGTAGAAATATCCGGTGGATACAAGGATCTTTTCCAGATTTCTTATGTCTTCTCTGCTGATCCTTTCAGATATTTCCATATAAGGCTCAGTTATTCAGGTCACTGATGATACGGCGGATGACTTCAGAAAACTGCAGTCCTGCAACCCTGGTTGCGGCCATCAGACCACTGTCAGGCGACAGACATGGATTTGCATTGACTTCAATCACATAGGGTATATTGTTTTTGTCAACACGCATATCTATTCTTGCATATCCCTTGAGGCCAAATATTTTCCAGCACTTAAGGGCAATATCACTGATTTGTTTTTCAAGATCCTGATCCAGTTTGTCCCCCGGAAAATCTCTTACAGTATTTTGAAATTCAAAAGAATCTTCTTCCCATTTTGCCTTGAAATCAACAATTTTTGGCTTATCGTCCCAGGAATCACGAAAAATCATCTCTGCTGCGGGCAGGACTTCCGGACCTGTTTCGCCTGAAATAATACTTATATTAAACTCCCTTCCTTCAATGTAATCCTGTATGAGCCAATGGGTATCGTCATATTTTTTAAGACTTTCGATCATTTCCGGCATATAGGTGAAAACAGAATCACCTGTTATACCCAAAGAGCCATCCTCCCATACCGGTTTAATTATATAGCTGTTGCCCGGAATGAGCTGTCCTGACTGGGAAGGAGGACATCCTCCCGGATTATTTATCCCTGCCTGTTTCAGTGATTTCGCTGTAAAGGCTTTGCTGGTTGTTACGAAGATCGCCTCCACGGAATTTCCCGTATAGGGAATTGAGTATGCATTCAGAAGTGCGGGTATGAAATAGCATAATTCCCCCTTGCCGATAATGGACTCCACAAGATTGAAAACGAAATCTGTCCGGCCGTCTGCCAGTCCGGAAATTTCTTTCATGAAATCAACTGTTATACCCTTCCTGAATGTCTCAATTCCTATCTCATTAAGATTTTCCTCAACAAATTCCACCTGATCAAGAACATCAAGTTCGTCGGCTGATGCATTTTCAAGCGGCTGATTGTAAAGGATACAGCATTTCTTTTTACTCATTGCACAAGATTATGGCGTTTAAGCGATGATTTTACAATCATTTCAATTAAAGTCTGAAAGTCAATTCCCCGCATGCCTGACAAAATAGGCAGATCAGAATGAACCGGATGAAGACCTGCAAGCAGATTGACTTCCATAAAACATATTTTCCCTTTCCTGTCTGTCTTCAGATCAATCCTTCCTGCATCAACACCCCTGACCGCCTTCCATGCGCCCAAGGCAATATTGCTGCATTCATCACTGAATTCTTCAGGGACGGGAACATACTTACAGTACTCCCTGTAATTTTCCTTGAATTCCACTGAATAAGGATTATTGCCGGAGCACTCGATTTCCATACCGCCGATTACCATGGCATCACTGCCCGAACCAACAATACCGACAGTGAACTCCCGCCCCGGGAGATATTCTTCGACAAGTGCGGGCTGTTCGAATCTGCCAATAAGATATTCGGCCATTTCTTTCAATTCCTGCGGCGAATTTAAGAGATTTTTTTCAGTAATGCCTTTTCCGGTACCTTCCGAAACAGGTTTTATAAAGAGAGGATACTCCAGTCTGAGGTTTTTTATATCTTCCGGGGAAGCAATAAGCATCCCCGGACTAACAGGGATTCCTGCCGGTTCAACAATTAATCTTGTAAGATATTTATTCAGGGATACCCCCATGGTCACCGGTCCGCTGAATACATAGGGAATGCGGTATTGATCAAGAATGGCAGGTATAACTGATTCTCTGCCATCGCCATAAAGTCCTTCGGCTATGTTGAAAACCAGATCCCAACGTTTTCCGGAAGAGAGTGCTTCAATCAGCTGAAAACAATTACCCACTGCTTCTGTTTCATATCCCATCCTGTTTAATGCTGTGTCAATTGCATCAACAGTTTCCTGCCTGTCAAATTCTGCAGTATCTTCCATTGAATACCCGCGGTCGAGATACCACGACCGCAGGTCATAAGTCAATCCTATTTTCATTGAATATTATTTTTCGGGGTATTCGCACAAAACACCCTTGTAATTGCGAAGTACTATTTTTTCGCTGTTGTGTTCAAGCACATAATCCGGAAGAAGAGGAATTTTGCCACCTCCTCCCGGTGCATCAACAACATAGGTAGGAACTGCATATCCGCTTGTAAAACCCCTCAGCCCTTTTATTATCTCAATACCTTTTCTGACGGTTGTCCTGAAATGGCCCGAACCGGGTATAAGATCACATTGATACAGATAATATGGCCTCACCCTTATTTTCAACAGCTTGTGCATAAGTTCCTTCATAACGGTGATATTGTCATTTATTCCTTTCAGAAGGACCGTCTGGCTGCCAAGAGGGAACCCGTTATCAGCCAGCATGGTACATGCTTTAATACATTCCGGTGTTATTTCTGCCGGATGAGAGAAATGAAGGCTTATAAATAGCGGGTGATATTTCCTGAGAACAGAAAGCAGCTTGTCTGTTATCCTCTGTGGCAGGACAACAGGTACCCTGGTTCCGATACGTATTATTTCGACATGTTCAATCTGTCTTATATGGAAAAGGATGTAATCCAGGGCTTCATCGGTAAGGGTGAGAGGATCCCCGCCACTTATAAGAACATCCCTTATTTCCCTGTGAGCCGCAATGTAGCTGAACGCTTTCTCAAAATCCTGTTTGCCCGGCCTGTCAAGCCTGCCCACTGAATGTGAACGGGTACAGTATCTGCAATAATTTGAACAGACCCGGGTTACCGTGAAGAGTACTCTGTCGGGGTAGCGGTGCACAATACCCTTTACAGGTGAGAAGGATTTTTCATGAAGGGGATCCGCTTGCTCGGAAGCGGTATGAAGCAACTCCTCAACAACCGGAATGACATTCCGGCGGAGCGGGTGAGAAAATCCTGTATTATAAATCAGGGAGGCAAAAAACGGTGTAACCCTCAACGGAAGACGGCCTTTAAGATTATTAATGGCCATTATTTCCTTTTCAGACAGTTTCATGATCTTCTTCAGCTCATCAATTGTGGTGATTGAATTTCTGAGTTGCCATTTCCAGTCGTTCCAGGAATCAATGGTTGTCAGGGGAAAGAAGCGTTTTCTGAAGTCTGTGCTTCTGTTGCTAACTGACTGAGTAGGGATCTCGTTTTGCGAAAAAATCATGGTTTCCGCGCCAGGCTCTTCATCTGAAGAACAACCCACGAGGCGGCTCTCTCCGCGGAGTGCCGTAGCCTCATTCTTGTTAGCGTTCATGGCTGGAGATGAAATAATTCATCCTGTTGTTTTAATAGATAATGTCTTTTAAATTATTACTGTACTT
>JAAYKX010000049.1 GCA_012522155.1 Bacteroidales bacterium | reverse complement strand
TGGGCGAGGGCCATGAAGATGGTGATTACTGGGTTCCTGCGGAAGTGGATGTCTCAATACGTCCCGGATGGTTTTATCATCCGGAAGAGGATTCCCTTGTCCGTTCACCGGAAAACCTTATGGAACTGTACTATTCCTCAGTAGGGCGAAACAGTAACCTGCTGCTGAACATTCCACCGGACAAAAGGGGATTGCTTCATGAAAAAGATGTTGAATCACTTATGGCTTTCAGGGAAATACGGGAAAAGGAATTTGAAAACGAGCTGGCCCGGGGCAGGCCTGCCAGAGCCTCTTCCGTAAGGGGCAGGGATTTTCAGGCAGGAAACGTTACTGACGGAAATGCTGATACCTACTGGACGGTGAAGGACGGGCAGACTGCAGGGGATATTACCATTGATCTCGGACAGGAAACAGAAGTGAACAGAATACTTATCCAGGAATATATCAGACTCGGACAGCGTGTTATGGAGTTTAAAGCAGAGGCCCTGGCAGACGGGGAATGGATTCTGCTTACTGAAGGTACAACAATTGGATATAAAGTGATAAAAAAGTTTCCGACTGTCAGAACATCACAGATAAGGGTAACAATAAACAAATCCAAAGCCTGTCCGCTGATTTCCAATATTGAACTTTACAGGGCAGCATTTTAGCACAACACACACTCCTTTATGGCTTTAAACTATATCTGGATAGCTTTTTTTCTGATAGGATTTCTGGCAGCCCTCGGGCAGCTGATCTTTGCAGGAAATACACAGATATTCAATGAAATCATTAATTCCATTTTTGACAGTGCAAAAACCGGATTTGAAATATCACTGGGTGTGTCAGGGGTGCTTGCCCTGTGGATGGGCCTGATGAAGGTAGGGGAGAAGGGAGGAGTGGTTTCAATACTGGGCAGACTTTTTGGTCCCCTCTTCCAGAGATTGTTTCCCGGCTTGCCGAAGGGGCATCCGGCCTACGGATCCATCATGCTTAACTTTTCCGCCAATATGCTGGGCCTTGACAATGCAGCTACTCCGATGGGACTGAAGGCAATGAAGGAGATGCAGGAGGTCAATCCGGACAAGACCAGTGCCTCCAATGCCCAGATAATGTTTCTTGTGCTGAATGCATCAGGACTGACAATTATTCCCGTGACGATAATAGTGTACCGGACACAGCTGGGTGCGGTGAATCCGGCAGACATTTTTATTCCGATAATGCTCGCGACATTTGCGGCCACCCTTGCCGGACTCATCAGTGTTTCCATTGTGCAGAAAATAAACCTGTTCGACAGGGTGATCCTTGCATATATCGGATTTCTTACAGCTGTTGTAGTCGCTATAATAATCTTTTTCATGAACCTTCCGAAGGAGAAGATAACGGCAATATCCACCTTTGCCGCAAATTTTATTCTGCTTCTGATAATAGTGTTGTTCATCGTTCTGGCAATGATCAGGAAGGTAAATGTGTACGATGCATTTATCGAGGGGGCCAAAGACGGATTCGGGATAGCGGTAAAGATTATTCCGTTTCTTGTGGCAATACTTGTCGGCATAGGAATATTCAGGGCATCGGGCGTCATGGATTTCATTGTGAAGGGTATGGCCGGATTCTTTGCATGGCTTGGTCTGGATACAGAATTTACCGGAGCTCTTCCCGTTGCTTTGATGAAACCGCTGAGCGGAAGCGGTTCAAGGGGATTGATGATAGATGCAATGAAGACATTCGGGGCTGATTCATTTGTCGGACGCATGTCATGCGCATTGCAGGGATCAACCGATACCACCTTCTATATCCTTGCCGTATATTTCGGGTCAGTGGGAATAAAAAATACAAGGCATGCTGTTGGATGTGCACTGATTGCGGATCTTACGGGAGCGGTCGCAGCCATCCTGGTTTCTTATATGTTTTTCGGACCGGGCTGACAGACTGTTGAAGAAAATTCATCCCGGTTGCTTAATGAAAAACCTTTTAACGAAAGACTTTTTAACGAAAGACCTTTTCTAAGCTGATAATGAGTACAGTTGCTGTTTTTATACTGGTCCTGGCAAGCATTATTGCAATTATCATTCTGACATCAACACTGAAACTAAATGCTTTTGTTTCATTGTTCCTTGTTTCTGTATTTCTGGCCTTTACAACACTTCCTTCCGGTACCATAGTTGCATCCATCAAAGAAGGCTTTGGAAACACTATGGCGTCGATAGGACTTCTTATCATTTTCGGAGCCATGATAGGTGTTATCCTTGACCGGACGGGCGCTACGCTGAGTATAGCCGCTTATATATTATCCCGTACGGGAGAAAAGAATAGTCCCTGGGCTTTGGGAATTACAGGTTTTATAACCGGTCTGCCGATATTCTGTGATTCGGGATTCATTGTTTTAAGCGGACTGGCAAAATCATTCAGTGCCAGGTCCGGGATGCCGCTTCCCTTCATGGCTGCTGTTCTCGCTACATCACTTTATTCGGTTCACTGCCTGATACCTCCTCACCCCGGGGCCCTTGCAGCAGCCGGGATAATTAATGCGAATATTGGCAATCTTATACTGGCAGGAATTTTATTCGCCATTCCCGGAGCTCTTGCAGCAGGGTTCTGGGCCAGGATGATGGTCAGGGGAAAAAACTATTCCCCTTCCGTTTATTCAGAACATGCTTCCGGGGGAGATAAAAAAGATTTTCCTCCTGTTTTCTTGTCATTTCTGCCTGTTGTACTTCCTCTGCTTCTGATTACAATAAAGGCCCTCATTAACCTGTTTGACACGGAAGGGCTGGGCCTGGCGGCACGGATCTTCCGCTATCCCGGAGAACCTGTGTTTGCCCTTGCGGCAGGAGCCTTCTCAGGATTGCTGCTGATGAGGAACAGGGAGATCAGTTCTGTTAATGAAGTTTTTTCTGAAGCCATTGCCAAGGCAGGTCCTATTCTCATTGTGACGGCTGCAGGAGGCATGTTCGGAATGGTAATCACACAAACGGGCATAGGTGAATCGATGGGCAGACTTCTTGCAGGAACAAATGCAGGATTGCTTGTTCCCTTTTTGATTGCTGTGGTGATGAAAACCGCACAGGGTTCTTCAACTGTTGCAATCATCACGGCAGCCTCCTTTGTTCTTCCGATGATGAATATGCTCGGACTGGATTCGGAATGGGGACGCCTTCTTGCAATGCTGTCGATGGGAGCCGGATCAATGATTGTATCGCATGCGAATGATTCCTATTTCTGGGTAGTATCAAACTTCTCCGGAATAGACGTAAATACTGCCTTGAGGGTTTATTCCTCCTCAACCATTGTGATGGGAGTGGTTATATTCGTACTGATATGGATATCTTCATTCATCCTGATATGATCCGATCAGCGGAATATTTTTTTTGCAGCAGTGAACGGAAGCCGGTCTGCAGGTTTCAGTCATCATTTATAACATTTAAAACAGAATATGGATAATCGTGAAACAGGCAGGAGGATACTGCTGGCAGGCATAGAAGGTGTTCTTCCCGGAAAGCTCATTACAGACCTGGTTTCGTCCGGGGGGCCTGTTCTCAAAATAGGCTATTGCAGTTATAATCATGAAGAACTGAACAGGATATTTGTGGTCGGGGCAGGGAAAGCCAGTGCTGCGATGGCGCATTACCTGGAATCGGAGGCGGGCAGCAGAATAAGCGGCGGATATGTTGTTACGAAATATGGCCATTCATGTACGCTTAAAAATATCACTGTTGCAGAGGCTGGTCATCCCGTGCCTGATTCCGGAAGTTATAAGGCTGCCCGGGAGATACAGAGGATAGTATCAGAAGCAAATGACGGGGACCTTGTGATCTGTCTGTGGTCGGGGGGAGGATCAGCTCTTATGGCTGATTATCCGGAAAATTCTTCTCCGGAAGAAATGGCCGTTCTGAACGACATGCTTGTCAGATCTGGTGCGGATATAGTTGAAATAAACACGGTACGCAAGCATCTGTCAGGAATAAAGGGTGGTCAGCTGGCCCGGCAGATCAGACCTGCGTCTTTTGTCACAATCCTGCTTTCGGATGTTATAGGCGATCCGCCCGGTATTATTGCTTCAGGACCCACGGTTCCTGACAAGTCCACTTTTGAGGATGCCATGAATGTGATTGACAGATATCAGCTGACTGACCGGCTTCCTGTATCCCTTGCCAGCTATTTAAGGGAAGGTGTTCAGGGATTAAGACCGGAAACTCCCAAACCGGGTGACGGGATTTTCAGCGGATCTTCCGTTTTTATTGCCGGAAACAACAGGACAGCCCTGCTGTCTGCAAAAAGCGAAGCAGAAAGGCAGGGATTTGATACTTTCATTGTTACTGATTCGCTCAGTGGCAATACTGCGGGGGCTTTTTCCCTTATTGCCGGTGAGATAAACAGTCAGCGCAGCAGGAGTGGCCTGCAAAAGCCAGTGTGTCTCCTTTTCGGAGGTGAAACAACGGTAAAGGTTGAAGGCAGCGGAAAGGGGGGAAGGAATCAACATCTGGCACTTTATGCTGCATTACATCTTGAGGATATGTCCGGGATCACCTTTGTTGCTGCCGGAACAGATGGCAATGACGGTGATACGGATGCTGCCGGGGCTGTTGTGGATTCAGATACGCTGAGGCAGTCCCTGGAAAACAATATCGATCCGGAAGCTTATCTGAGGAATTTCGATTCATATAATTTTTTCAGACAGACGGGAGGACATATAAAAACCGGTCCCACACTTACCAATGTAATGGATCTGATAATAGTCCTGATAGATAAACATTAAAGCGGATTTACACTTTAAGTTTATATTTTAGTAGTATAATACCGTAATCCATAAACCACAACTCGCAATTCACAATTCACGACTCACAATTCATAAATGACAACCCGTAAGCCGTAACCCGTAATGCCATAATCCATAATTGATAACCATAACTTGTAGCCCATAAACGATAAGCTATAACCCATAAACCACAACTCACAATTCACAATTCACAACTCATAATTCGTAAATGACAACCCATAAACTATAAATTATAACCTGTAACCCATAACCCCGAAATGTCTCCAGCCTATATCTTCCTTATAGTAGCAGCCGGAGTTACAATGCTCCTGCTGATGGTGCTGAAATTCAGACTTAATGCATTTATTGCCCTTCTCATAACTTCTATACTTGTGGGAATCCTGGCCGGGATGCCGCTTCAGGCAATAACGGAAAGTATTCAGGAAGGCATGGGCAGTACCCTGGGCTTTATTGCCACTATTGTAGGACTGGGGGCAATATTTGGCCAGATGCTGGAAAGCTCGGGAGGAGCAAGATCGCTTTCAAGATATCTGATTAAGAAATTTGGCAGGAAGAGAGCTCCCTGGGCCATGATGCTTAGCGGATTTATTATCGGTATACCCATTTTTCTTGATGTGGGCTTTATTATTCTCATCCCTGTAATTTATGCACTTACAAGGGAAACCAGGCGTTCACTGCTTTATTTTGCAATGCCGCTTCTGGCCGGTCTTGCCGTGGGACATGCCATGATCCCCCCCACGCCCGGACCTGTGGCGGTATCAAACATCCTGGGAGCCGATCTTGGCTGGGTCATTCTTTTCGGAGTGATAACGGGTCTGCCTGCCGCTGTCATAGGAGGAGTATTTTTTGGCAGATATATATCAGGAAAAATAAATATCCCGGCACCGGAAGGTCTGGCAATACCCGGAGAGGAACCTGATCCGGCTGTACAGAAAGCTCCTTTATACGGGATTACTGCACTGCTCATCCTTATTCCGCTTCTTCTCATTCTCACCGGAACATTTACAAAAGTGGGGGTGGATAAGGCTGTCCTGCAGGCATCCTTTCTTAGCGATATTGTTATATTCATCGGGCATCCCTTCACCGCACTTATCATTGCGACACTGCTTTCTATTCTTCTGTGTGTCAGGTTGAAAATGAGCAGCCAGAAGATACTCGACCTGAGTACCAGGGCACTCGGACCCGCGGGAATAATAATACTGGTTACCGGCGCCGGGGGAGTTCTGAAACAAATACTTATTGACAGCGGCATCGGAGTAATTCTTGCCGAGTCCATTGCCGGGTCGTCAATACCTATTGTATTTCTTGCATGGGCCCTTGCGGCACTGGTAAGGGTAACACAGGGATCTGCCACGGTGGCCATGATAACCGCAGCCGGGATAATCTCGCCGGTACTGCCGCTTATGAATCTCAGTCAGCCGCAAACGGCAATAATACTCATAGCAATAGCATCGGGAGCAACAATTCTTTCACATGTTAACGACAGCGGATTCTGGATTGTAAACAGGTATCTGGGAATGAATGAAAAACAAACGATTCAGTCCTGGACCGTTATGGAGACAATCATTTCACTTGTTGGCCTGGCCCTGTCTCTTCTGCTGAGTGTTCTGATCATATAAAACCGGCCGGAATACTGAATACCCAAATCCTGTATTCTGCCAGGGAAAAGGGCGGATCATTTTTTTGAATTATTATTTTTTGTTTTCAACAAATACTTTTTTAACAGCTTCAAGGTATCCGTAGCCGAACAATGTGCATGGCTGAAGATAGCTTGTTTCAGTCCATTCGTTCCAGCTGTTGATTGTTATCAGCGGCACCTGGCCGGGACGGGCATCGGCATAATCCCGTGCCTTTATAAGGGCATTTTTAAAATTTTCAGGAGTATTGTTTCTTACTATTCCTTTCCTGAACATTTCAAAACGGGGATTATTGTCCCAGCCAATTGAAACATGGGCATAATATGGTATTTTAAATTCCCTGTCAATCAGCTCCCATTCCTTTTCCACATCAGTCATAATATCATTGTATTCCCTGTCGATGTCTGTGAAATGCACAAACTGGTAGTGGGTTATCCCGTCGAAGCCAAGCTCTTTTATTATGTCTTCCTGGGAACCCAGTATATTTCCGTTAATTCCCCTTACATTGAATCCGCTCCGGCGCAGTGACAGCTGCAGGTCCAGTCCCCTGAAACCTGCCTTAACCGTCTCTTCCCGGAACCAGTGAAGGGCATTTTTTGTTTCACTGATACCGCCCAGTCCCTGAACCAGGGTTTCCAGATCATAAATCATGAAGCTTGGTTTACCCTCCTTTTTGTAATAGGAATTGTGTGAAAAATATTTTTCTATTACCCGGTGACAAATTGTTTCGAATTCGCTTCTGTCCACGGCACCCTTCCATATGATGGCATCATTCGGTGTGCCGGCATTGCGCTTGTCCCAGGTCATGTCGACATCATGATTGGCCCACATCAGAAAGAATTTTACCCGGTCATTGTTTCTGGCCCGCAGGTAGCCATTATTCAGATGTCCCTCCAAGTAGGGCATTCCGTCGTACCAGTACCAGTCAAAAATAAACACATTAACACCATGGTCGGCTGCTGCACTGATCTCCATTTCTGCCACATAGGGATCTGCCTCGTTGATATATCCCCATAAGGGGTAACGCGGCTGCTCATGACCTTCAAACCTGGCTTTGTTCTTCATGACTGTTTCCCATTCCCCGATACCCGCCGGCCAGAAAATTTTTGCACGGTCATCGGGGTGATAAGACGGCCATACAAATGCTGCTATGTCATATTGTTGTGATGTTTTCTGTTTCGGCCTGCCCGTCTCATCCCGGGCATAGGATGTACTGTTCAGGCAAAAGAAACCACAGGCAATGGCAATCACTAAAAAGTTGTTCGTCCGGATTCTCATGATGAAATTATTAATTCAGGTTAATTCGTTAAGTCAAAAATAAACATAAAAAATTGACTTTCTAGCAGATGTGATATTTTCTCAGCTCTTTCCTGATAAGTTTGTATCCGGGCAGCAGTTCCGACAGCAGATCATAAAAGCCGGGTCCGTGGTTATGATGTTTCAGATGACACAGCTCATGGATGATCACATAATCGATTATTTCAGGACTGAGTTTGACAAGTTCGGAATTGAGGCTTATTCTGCCGCCTGTACTGCAGCTGCCCCACCTGCTTTTCATGGACCGTACAGTCAGCCGTGCCGGCCGGAATCCTGCTTGACTGTGTATTCTGATAATCTCCTTCAGTCTTTCCGGCAGTATCTCGCGTGCTTTCATGGCGTACCAGCCGGAAACGAGATGCCTGGTCATGAGGGAATCCTCAGGATCTGCCTGTCCCGTAAGGATACTGTCTTCATTCAGCCATACACGGGATATTTCCGAGTGAGTCCTCTGCAGTCTGTACTCCCTGCCAAGGAAGAGGAAAATTTCCCCATCAGTAAATTTCCTTTCATTGTATGTAAGAGGGATCCGGCTGTCGCCGTCAGTATGCTTTTTTATCCATCCGGATTTTGAAAGGACGAAGCGGTTGATGTCTTCCAGGGAAGTTTTGAAAGGGGCCCTGACCGTGA
>JAAYKX010000369.1 GCA_012522155.1 Bacteroidales bacterium | reverse complement strand
GGGAACTTCCTGAAGCAAATGACACTGCCGGAAGGTGGCAAGCTTAAAAAACATTCCCCCGGGAAAAACCTGATCGCTTTTTCAGTCGTATTGATTTGTGCCATCAGCCTCTTTATTTCCGGCTTTACTGTAACAGATTACGAAACAATACTGTTCTTCACTTCGGGAATCTTCCTGTTTACCGCATTTATACTCCTTGCCAGGTATTTTTATATAAGAGAAAGCAGCGGATCAGACATTGAAACCCTTTCCGGAAAAAGTTTTCAGAGAAAATATTATTCATTTCATCCTTCCCATATAGTCACACCCGTTGTTTTTATTGCAGCAGGCATTTTTGCTGTGATGATAACAGGTGCCAATAAACTGATACTGACGGATAAAATGCTTGATCGTCCCGGGGGTACGGGAGGATATCTTTTATGGGCCGAATCAGCCGTTCCGGTGAAGGAAGACCTGATGTCTGAATCAGGAAGAATGGAATATGATCTCGATGAAGAAGAGCTGAAAGACATGTTCATAGTACAATGCAGCAGGGTTCCGGGCGATGATGCAAGCTGCCTCAATCTCAACTATGTTGCATCTCCCCCTCTCCTGGGTGTTGATCCGGAAGAGTTTATAAAAAAGAAAGCTTTTTCCTTTGCCTCAGATATAAGGCTTCAGAAAGAAAGCAGTCCCTGGGAACTTCTCGGCAATAATCCGGACAGTAACACGGTTTACGGGATAGCTGATCAAACGGTTCTTCAGTGGGGCCTTCAGATCAGTATCGGGGACACCCTTGTCTTCAGAGCTGAAAACGGCCAGCCTCTGAACATTATTATAGGGGCAGGATTGAAATCTTCTGTTTTTCAGGGATATCTTCTTATCAGTGAAGAAAACCTCTCATTATATTTCCCTTCAGTGGAAGGCAGTTCAGTCTTTCTGGTGGATGGCAGGCATGAATCAGCCGGGCTCTACAGGAACACACTCAATGAACGGTTGTCAGGTTACGGCTTTTCTGCAACAGATGCCGGTGAAAAACTTGCCTCCTTTTTCCGTGTTACCAATACATATCTGAACGTGTTCGCAGTATTCGGCGCCTTTGGAATGATACTCGGGATAACAGGACTGGGGTTTGTTCTTCTTCGGAATTATAACATCAGGAAGCGTGAGTTTGCCTTCCTTTCTGCAACCGGCTTTACTATCCGAAGTATAAGAAAACTTATTCTGAGGGATCAGTTGATAATCCTTGTATGGGGAGTAATAAGCGGAGCTGTTTCCGGCATTACAGCTACTATACCATCTGTCCGCAGCGGGAATGAAATGCCCTGGTGCCTGGTAATTATAATGATACTTCTAATAATTATTACCGGGACAGCTGTTCTTTATATTTCTGTAAGGAGAATAAAAAGCAGTGAACTGATCTTCCGTCTGCGGAAAGAATAAGCAGCATCTGTTGTTTTGCCGTTCAGCATTGCCTGAGTCCCAGATTCAGGACAGGGTCCGGGCCGGGATTTATTGTCCGGAGTATTACCAGTGCAGCACCCAGGGCAGTAGCATTTAATATTTCCGAAGTATACACCTTCTTCTTCGGATATGAGGTGGAAATAAGTTTGCGGAACAGATGATTGGCGGAGAAGCCACCGGTGATATAAATATTTTCTGTGTCGTCATTTTCAGGGATGACAAGATCAATTGCTTCTGATGTCAGTTCGGTGAGCTCAACCATGAGCTGGTGATAACCTTCCTGAAAGGAATTAAAAACAAAAAAATCGGGCTTTCCCCTGAGTTCCCTGGAATATGGAAGCATGTCGAAAAAGAATCTGCTTTCAGCTGATCTGGCTTTGCAGATTTCAACAAGCTTCCTGTTGGGTCTGACAGTCTTATAATGGTCAGGCTTCGTTTTGAAATAATCCGAGAGTTTCCTTACGGCTGTCTCATGAAGGTTTCCGAGGAACAGCCTGGAAGACATGACGGGTTGTTTTGCAATACTCAGATAACACAGACAATCATGATCGAGCTGTCCGGCTGTCAGGATTTCCGTATTGAAAGGATTCATGTTTATGCACCATGTGCCGGTTGAAATCAGCAGAAACTTCCCTTTGCTGCTTGAAAAATATGGTGCCAGCGATGAAGAACTGTCATGGATGCCTATTCCAACCAGTATTTTTTTGCCTTCAATCTCTACCTCTTCAAGAGTGCCCACATCTGCCGGTTCAGGCAGAACAATGCCCTCATCCCTCACCCAGGGATGATAGGCCATATTGTCAAAATCCCACAAGGCAGTATGACAGCCTATGGAAGTATGTTCCGAATATATCTTCCCTGTAAGAAGAAACGAAAGATACTGCGGAAAATGGAGAATATACCTGACTCTCGAATATGATTCCCCCTTTTCATGCCTGAGCCATACTATCTGCATTCCCGAATTCAACATTCCCAGGGCCGGTGATGCGGTCCTTCTGCAAAACTCATCCTGTCCGCCATATTTCCTGTATATCCTTTCCGGCAGCCTGTCATCCATGGGTTTGAGATAATTATAAACCGGAGTCACTCTTTTTCCTTCGGCATCAAGATATACCATGGTGGCACCGTATGTGGCAAAATTAATTGCTGTCAGATCATATTTGTCCGACCGGATAAGTTTTACTATTGATTCTCTGATCCATCTTTCGATATGCCCGATGTCATCACAAGGAAATCCGTCATCATCGATTGTCTCGGCAAACTTTTCCTCTGTTTCAGAAAGCGGCTTCAGATTATAATCAAAGAGAATAACTTTTTTATTGGTCTTACCCACATCAAATACAGCAATTACTTTTTCTTTCATATACGGGTTGTGATGTTTATAAAAAACAAGGGGACAAGGGAGGCAAAAGAGCATCAGCTGCCTCTGGTCTTTTTTATTCTCCGGAAGTAACGCGAAGGAATTTTACCAGATTATCCGAAAACCTTCAATATACAAATTATCTCTTAAGAAGAACGTCCTTTTCGTACTTTTCTATTTCAGCAATATAATCCCCGCCTGCCGGCACATTGTTCTTCAGGCAATAATAATCCCATACAGCACCAAAGGGTTTGGATTTCATCAGCTCCAATATTGCAAGCCGTTGAAAGGTTTTGCCCTCTTCTTCCATTGTTACAAGACTTGCATGGGGCTCCAGCAGGGCAAAAAGAAAAGCCTGCTGAACAGCTCTTGTTCCAAGGGCATAGGCTCCGACCCGGTTAAGGCTCGCATCAAAGTAATCGAGTCCGATATTGACGCGCCCCAGGGCTTTTGCCCGAACAATCTCCTGGGCTATCAGAATAATCTCATCATTCAGGGTTGTGACATGATCGCTGTCCCATCTGACACCCCGGGTCATATGCAACAGGATCTCATCATAAAACAACAGGAGTGATGATATTTTGTCACCAACCGATTCTGTCGGATGGAAATGTCCGTTATCGAGAGTAATCATCAGGTCGTTTGTAAGGGTATACCCCATGTAGAAATCGTGTGAACCCACTACCATGGCTTCGGATCCGATACCGAAAAGCTTGCTTTCCACAGAATCCCTGAGATACTTTTTCGGATATTTAACGGAAAATATTTCGTCAAGTGATTTCTTCAGTAATTTACGGATACCATATCTGTCAACGGGTATGTCCTTGGAGCCGTCCGGTATCCACAGATTATGAACCGTGGGTGTTCCCAGCTGTTTCCCCATTTCAGCGCCGATAGCCCGGCATCTTTTTACATGCTCAACCCAGAAAGTGCGGATCTTCTCATTTTTACTTGAAAGTGTGAATCCGTCATCCGCCAGGGGATGAGAAAAACAGGTACAGTTGAAATCAAGGCCGGTATCCCTTTCCTTTGCCCAGTCGATCCATCCCTGGAAATGCTTCAGCTCTATTTTGTCACGGTCAATAAATTCTCCGCCAAATTCTCCGTAGATTGCATGAAGATTAAGTCTTTTTTTTCCGGGAATGAGAGACATTGCCTTATCGAGATCGTCCCTCATCTGGCCGATGCTTTTTGCCTTGCCGGGATAATTTCCCGTAGCCTGGATGCCGCCTCCCCCAAGCTCGGCTCCTTCCTTTTCAAATCCGCCGACATCATCCGTCTGCCAGCAATGCAGACTGATAGTTATTTCCGACAGAACGGACAACACCTGGTCTGTATCAATACCCAGTTCTGCATACTGGTCCTTTGCAAGCTTATAAGTCTTTTCAATCAGCTCTTTTTTCATACGAAAATATTATTATGTTATTGTAAATTAAATAGTTCGGATTCTTTGTTCCGTTTATCGGGAACCTGCCCCGTTTATCGGGAACCTGCCCCGTTTATCGGGAACCTCCCATGAATAAAAAGTCATACCCATGTATATGAATCTGTGTATTAATTTCTTTCATGGTCGTTTCATATTCTTTAACATTTATGATTATTCCATGTAAAATACTTCTTCAAGCGGAATACTCACGGGAGAATTATCCGGATTCGTTTCCATTATATCCGCCATATGTTTCCACCATTTCTTAACTATTTCTGCCGACCCCATATCCTGGGACGAACTTTCGCCGGACTGTTCCTGGTAAGCGAAAAGAAAACTTGTCTCTTCATCATACCAGATTGAATAATTGCCGATACCTGCCTCACGGAGAAGCCTGACAAGCTCCGGCCAGATCTCATTATGTCTTTGCCGGTATTCTTCCCTGAATCCGGGAAACAGTTTCATTTTGAATCCGAACCTTTTTTTCATAACTGCAGTATTTTATGATATGACATCCTGTGCCTCCCGGAAGGAAAAACGCACACCCCGGCTTATCCCAGTTTAACTATAAATGCTGAAAGAATAAGTACGACTATTCCGGTTATCAGGACTACAATTGTTTTTGTTGAAACACCTTTCCATTCCCTCAGTATTATTCCCCATATATTGCTGATTGATATATTAAGCGCCATAAGGATACTCCATCCGAAAATTGCCATTCCGGCAGGAAGCTTGCTGGATCCCATACCGAAAAAATGAAATTGCAGAAACCACAGCAATCCGGCAAGAAAGGTGAAGAACAGATTATTGGCAAATATGCCGCCGGAAACCGTAAAATAGTCTTTATATGTTTTGTTTTTTATATTCAGGAATACACAGTATACCAGGTTTGTCAAAAATCCTCCGAGCAGAATAAAAATCAGGGATGGATTTTTTTGATACAGGGGATTTGTTCCATGTGCCAGGGCTATCTCCTCTATTGGTTTTCCTGCTTCATAGCCGAAATTGAAGCAGGCACTCATAATTCCGGCAAATACAGCTATCAGGATCCCTTTTTTCAGAGCAAATTCCCTGACAGCCGCTTTTTTCTCTTCCTCAGGCATTTCCCTGCTTTTGAGGGATCCTGCATATCCTATTATTATAATTCCCGCAACAGTGACTGCTACTCCTATCACGATCAGAATACCTCCCTTTGTTGAGAAAAGATTTTCGCCGGCAATGATTGGGGGAAGAAGTGTTCCGAAGGCAGCACACAGGCCGAGCGCAATACTCTGTCCGAGAGCTATTCCCAGATATCTGAGTGCGAGGCCGAAGGTGAGTCCGCCAAATCCCCATAATATTCCGAAAAATGCAACCATAAGCTTAACAGAAGCAGGGGATTCTTTAATTATGGGTATCAGTTCACCACTAGGAATAAATATAAAAGCAAAAATCCAGGGAATAATTATCCATGCAAAAAGACCCTGGCTGATCCAGTAGGATTCCCAGGCCCAGGACTTAACTTTTTTAAAGGGAACATAAAAACTTGCTGCTCCGATACTGCCAAGTGCGATGAGTAAAATACCACTGATTGGACCCATAATT
>JAAYKX010000368.1 GCA_012522155.1 Bacteroidales bacterium | reverse complement strand
GCAACATTTCTGACAAAACTGATATCGGTCAACATAATCAGTCTTATGACAACAAGAAGAAGTATTGACGGAAGGATGAATCTCCTGGTATAACGCAGGAGTGAAGGATCGGACGTACATTTTTCCGACAGGATAAGTATCACCGGTATTGAACATGCAATTGTCCAGTGCGGCTCTACATGCCCGCGAAAAGACATCATCCAGAAAAAAACGAGAAAACCCGCAATCTGAAAGTAGTAGTTCCTTTTAAGCAGGCTGTCCGCCCTGTACCTGAACATGACATATAACGCCGCCCCGAGGGTAAAGGGGTTGAAGACAGCCAACTGGTTCGGAAGGTATTCCAGGAAAAACGCCCAGCGGAATCCTGCGGATCTGTCAACCAGGTGATAACGAAAACTGGGAAAATTATTTGATACCTGCCAGTGAATATGCGGTGAAAGGATCAGCAGGGCAATCAATCCTGCAGCCAGAAACCTGTAATTCCTGAGCAGTCTTAAGTTGGAAAGCACAAGAAATCCGATCACCAGCACTGCCTGGTACTTGCTGTAAACAAGTCCGGCCATGGACAGGGCCAGTAAAAGTGTTTCCTTCCAGCCGTCATTATCCAGGAATTTCCTGTATGCAAAAAAGCAAAGAGCCGTGAAAAACAAGAGCGGCGAATCAGGAGCAGCCAGGAAACCATAAACAGAAAACATGCTGACTGATGCAGCCACAGTAAAAAAAACCACTACATTTTTTCTGTCTGCTTCCCGAAATCCTGCTGTCCGCCATATCAGTACAATGGTACCCGTTTGCAGGACCAGTGACATAAACCTGATACCAAGGTTTCCGGAAAAAAGAAATGAACTTATTCCTGTCATCAGCGCAACCATCGGAGGATGGTCATAATAACCCCAGCCGGGATATTTGCCAAATAAGCCGTAATAAGCCTCATCGCTGAGAATTTCCATAAAAACTGCCTGTACCAGGTTGACAAGAAACCAGAGTATCAGAAAGAGAATGAAAATAATTCTGTAATTCAGCTTCCTGTTTACACTATTTTTCAGGGAATCTTCAGAAGTTCTCAATGCTTCATTTTGATATTGTTAAGATTGACAGAAACTTTCAGAGCCTGCTCATTGTAAATATTCCCTTCAGTAAAATGAAAAGAAAACTCCAGTCTGCCTTCAATAATATTGTTTCTGAGGAAATTCCAGTAGAAATCTGTACGGTTGTATGTAGTTGTCCTGTAAAACGGATCCCCCCAGTAAAGCTCATTGTTATGAACCGGATAATATTCCATCTGCCCATCGCCGGCATAAAAAGTATTGAAAATTCCAATTCCCCTGTATTCAGCATTAAATTCGGTAAGGAATCCGTGATGTAACAGCCAGCCGGTATTAAGTGCCCGCGCCCTGTCAAAACCGGTGACATAACCCACATTCAAATCCAGCCGGCTCAGAAAGACAAATTCCGAAAGATCTGCACCGACAGATGTAAGCTGAAGCAGGTTGTCATGAAGGGGTTCATCAACCGGCGGATCCATGAAGCCGGCAAAATGAAACATATAGCTGAAGTTCTGTATATAGAAATGCTCCCGGCAGTATTTCCCTGAAAAACCGACAAAAAATGTTTCCCGGCTTTCATATGACTGGCGGCTTGTCCAGTCAAGCCATAAATTAGCAGATACTCTCCTGCCTGAATAATCCAGAAGAATACCATTTATATGCGGGCGATAGAAAGAAACCGAATCCCTGAAAAATATCCTGGGAAACCTGTAAAGAGCCTGTTCTCTTGGAAATGCGCCTGCCAGAAAACTGAAGCCTTTGTTACTGTACATATAATAGGCTGACGGAGAAAGATCATCAATGACATTGCTGCTGCCATATTCATGAAGCACATTTATCCCGGCAACTACAGTATGAAGCGAATCGAAACTCACCCTTATGCCCGGTGCGAATCTCACACCAGCCATGGTTTGCGGGATATGAACACGGGAATGACCAAATTCAGTATTGTCGAAAAAAGAATATAAAGAAGTATTAAAGCCCATCTGCTGTGACCAGGCATTAAACGGCAATAACAGACATAACAAAAAAATACTCAACGAGTTTTTCATTTCCTGACGAATGACGGGGGACAAAATTAAAATTAATAATAATTTAAAAGCTACATGATATGAAGTTTTTTATCTGAATTTCCGTATTTTAGCAACTTAATAAAACCTTATGGCCAATCTGATAATTATACCCACCTACCTGGAAAGTGAAAATATTGAGGCAATTACACGTGCCATTTTCTCGCTGAGCGTACCTTTCAGCATTCTGGTTATTGATGACAATTCAGCTGACGGAACTGCAGAGATTGTCAAAAACCTTCAGGGTGAATTTAAAAACCTTCACCTTATTGAACGTCCCGGCAAGCTCGGTCTCGGAACTGCCTATATTACCGGTTTCCGCTGGGCTCTGGAAAACGGCTTCGATTATATATTTGAAATGGATGCCGATTTCTCACATAATCCCGACGACCTGATCAGGCTTTACAGTGCATGCCATGATGATGGTGCTGACGTGGCAATAGGATCGAGATATATCAGCGGTGTCAATGTTGTTAACTGGCCCCTGTCAAGAGTGCTGATGTCCTATTTTGCTTCAGTTTATGTTAGAATAATAACCAGGATGAATGTAAAAGATACTACTGCAGGGTTTATTTGCTACAAAAGGGAGGTACTGCAAAACATACATCCGGAACATATCAAATCGAAGGGTTACGGTTTTCAGATAGAAATGAAGTTCGCTGCATGGAGACTGGGATACAAAATAGTTGAAGTACCAATAATTTTCACTGACAGAAAACTTGGTACCTCAAAAATGTCGGGAGGTGTATTCAATGAAGCACTGTGGGGAGTCATCCGGATGAAAATACAGAGCTGGTTTATCAAACCACAAAGCAGGGAGAAAAAAGCTGAGAACGAACAATGACATCCGGACCTGACAGCATCAGGGCAGAACCTTTTTTATTTTCATGTCAGATATTTTAATCCAGAATCCTCTTATCATTAATGAAGGTATCTCTTTCAGGGGGGATGTGCTTGTCAGTGATGAAATCATATCTGCAGTCGCATTACCCGGACAGATTGAGGTTCCGGAAAAGACGGGGAAGCTGGATGCCTCCGGACTTATTCTGATACCGGGAGTCATTGATGATCATGTACATTTCCGGGAACCCGGATTAAGCCATAAAGGAGATATTTTTACTGAAACAAGGGCTGCCGTGGCAGGCGGAATCACTTCCTTCATGGATATGCCTAACACTGTTCCGCAGACAATATCAAACAGGGATCTTGAACATAAATTCCGTATCGGATCCGAAAAATCTCTCATAAACTATTCCTTCTATATAGGGGCAACAGAAAACAACCTTGATGAGATCATGAATACAGATCCTGCCAGAGTATGCGGAATCAAACTGTTCATGGGAGCCTCAACGGGCAATATGCTGGTCAGTAATGAAAACTCACTGCGGGAATTGTTTAAAAAAGCACTTATTCCGCTGGCTGTTCACTGTGAAGATGAAACCACTATCAGAAGGAATACTGAATCATTCCGGAAAAAATACGGAGATGATATCCCCATGGCAATGCATCCCCTGATACGCAGCCGTGATGCCTGTTTTAAATCTTCATCCCTTGCCGTCAGACTGGCACGGGAATACAATACCCGGCTTCATGTACTACATCTTTCCACAGCTGATGAAATGAAACTTTTCAGTTCAGGAAAAACAATAGAGGAAAAAAGAATCACCGGTGAAGCATGCGTGCATCATCTCTGGTTTGACGATTCGGATTATGAAAAGCTGGGATCAAAAATCAGATGGAATCCTGCAATTAAGACAATATTTGACAGGAAAGCCCTGACAGAGGCACTCAACAGTGATGTTATTGATGTCATCGGCACTGATCATGCACCTCATACCCTTGAAGAAAAATCCGGAGTCTACCTTGAATCCCCCTCAGGTGCTCCCATGGTTCAGCATTCACTTACTGCAATGCTCGAGCTGTGGCACAGGAAAATATTCAGCCTGGAAAAAATAGTCGAAAAAATGTGTCATAACCCGGCTGTACTGTTCAATATAAGCAAAAGAGGATTTATCAGGGAAGGATATAAAGCCGACCTGGTACTTATTGATCCGGACCATGAATGGATGGTATCAGAAAATAATATTCTTTACAAATGCGGCTGGTCACCTTTCGAAGGCCTTGCTTTCAGGTCAAAGGTAGTGAAGACCTTCGTCAACGGAAACCTGGTTTATAACTATGGTGAGATAAATAATGATCACCGGGGCAGGGCATTGTCATTTGACCGCTGAGACAACAATCCCCTTAAACCATGCAGGAAATGCAGGCCATTGTTATTTGACCGCCGGGGCCGGCTGTCTTCTTGTAACAAGTCTTACCATGCCCCTGGACCTTTGTTCCAGAAGTATTTCACGGCCTGAACTAACCTTTTCCAGGGCTTCCGCAGTATAATGCCGCACGGAAAGTATTTCAACATTGTCATTATAAACTGCCGAGTACTCATTCTTAAGGTCATTCAGCAGATTACTTATCTTGGCCCTTTCGTCATCAATACAAACATTGATACTGACCGCACTTGCATCAATGAGATTGACCCTGATCCCGTGCTTGATAAATGCCTGGAACATCCTGCTGAGGTTATCCCCCATCACGAATGAAAAATCTTTTGGAAGGAGTGAAAGTAAAACCTGATTCTCCTTACGGACAAAAACCGGAATTGTTATTTTCAGTCCCGGCTCTTTCGTTACCAGCGTTCCGGATCCCTGCGGATCAGTGAAAGACTTTACATAAAGTGGAATATTTCTGTTATGCAGTGGTTTAATAGTTTTGGGATGAATGACTTTGGCACCCGAGAAGGTCATCTCAACAGCTTCCCTGTAGGATATCTCCTCAAGTTTTTCAACATCCGGCAGCCACCTGGGATCCGCATTGAGGAGTCCGGGAACATCCTTCCAGAAAGTCACACTTTCTGCATCCAGAATAGTTGCCAGAACAGCAGCAGTATAATCTGAGCCTTCACGGCCCAGTGTTGTGGTCTGGCCGGCAATGGTGGCACCTATGAAACCCTGGGTCAGGTAACAGGAATATCCCGGCAGATCAAATGCCGGCCTGATCCTCAGATAACTCTCACCCCATAAAATATTTGCCTCCCTGTATCTGTCATCTGTCACCAGCTTGTTTCTGATATCGGTCCACTTTACATTCAGACCCCTCCTGTTAAGATATTCTGCTATCAGCATGGTTGACCAGATCTCACCACAGGAAACAATCTGGTCATATTCATAATCATAAACAGATCTTTCTTCCCGTGACAGATATTCCCGGAGCTCCGCAAAGGAGTTATGGATCCGTTTGATGGCCGGATCACCGGGGCCCAAAAGAGCTTTGGCTATTGAAAGATGCTCATTGTAAACATTATCAAGATGTTTCCTGTAGCCATCATCATTTTTCATCCATGAATTAAGCACCTCCTCCAGAGCATCGGTAGTTTTACCAAAAGCGGAAACCACAATTACCAGATCATCTTTTACCGCCGATACAATTTCTGCAAGATTTTCAATACCTCCGGCATCCCTGACCGACGCTCCTCCAAACTTGTAAATCTTCATATCTGAAAATTTCCTGTAAAAATAAGATTAATTCATTATTCCGTAGCTTTTTCCGGGTTCCGGAAATTGATATTAAATTTGCAGCCACATTTGTGCTGATGAAAAAAAACGAACTGACAGACTTGTTCAATGATCATCCGGTCCTTTCCGCCCTGACTGAAAAAATAAAATCTGCCTCTGAAACAAGACTGGGCGCGGAAGGCCTGTACGGATCATCAAAAGCAGTTGCCATAGCCAGGGTATTCCGGGAAACGCCCTTTACACAGCTTGTGGTGGTAGCTGAAAAAGAAGATGCCGCCTATCTTTACAACGACCTTGTATCTCTTAGCGGTGATGATTCGGTATTTTTCTTTCCCTCAACATACAAACGCTCAGTTCTGTACGAACAGACCGAACCCGCCAATATTGTTCTCCGTACAGAAGTCTTTAATTTTCTTTCATCAGCAGCCAGGAAAGGGATCATTGTCACTTATCCCGAATCGG
>JAAYKX010000367.1 GCA_012522155.1 Bacteroidales bacterium | reverse complement strand
TCAGCCGCCTGACCTCACCGGTATAAATATTGAAAAGATAAAGATCACTTATTCCCTCAGCCAGTCCTGATACTGCTATCTCATCCCCGCCCGGTGACCATGCAGGATTTGAAAATGAAGCCAGCCCTGGAATACTGTACTCCTTTGTTGTTCTACCCTTTGCCACATCAACAACCGCCAGTTTGTTTTCTCCCTTTCTGAAAATCACAAATGCATACTTCCTGCCGTCGGGGGACCAGGTTCCGGTTGACGCCACATAATCAAAGTCATCAGCCGCACTGTTTCTTGCCACACTTGAAAGGCGTTTTATTATTTTCCCGCTTGAAACATCAGCCAGAAAAAGGTCAAGCGTGAACAGATCCCGTTCGGAAAAAAAAGCCACATGTCTGCCATCAGGACTTACAGAAGGAGAAATATTTACTCTTCCGCCATTTTTGTCGGAGACCAGTACTTTCCCGGCAGGATTGTCAATACTGTCCTTGATAAACTGGTTATAATACACTTCTGTGGCACTCTTCCACATGCCCGACAGAGTCTTGTCACTGATCCTGAAAAGGCTGTCCACCGCCCTGCTGAAACCGTACTCCGCTGTTTTCTCAAACAGGGGTACAATCACGGTATCACCCCAGGTCTTCCCCACCATAGCCCAGAAAGCCTGACCATAACGGTACGGGAAATATGCGGACTGATCCGACAATTGCTGCAGTGTGGGAAACCTCCTGTTGAGCAGGGCATCGCGCATCCACATTGCCGTATTCGGATCCAGGCTTCCGATTGACAGGTACTCGGCCATGCCTTCAACCATCCACAGGGGGATATTGTTTATGGACATCCTTCTCAATGAATCTTCCCTGATAAACATGTTATACTGGAATGCGTGTACCAGTTCATGACCCAGTGTATGATCAGTCTGCGCAAGGGATGGTGCAACCGGCATGATCACCCTGTTCTTCAGTGATTCAGTTACTCCCCCGGTTCCGGTTCCTATCAGTCCGCTTATTGTGTTCGTCTGCTGAAAATCAGGATGGTTACTATAAAAAATAACCGGATTCCTGGTCCTGAACGAATCCCTGAAAATATCAAGGTGTGTTTTATACCACTGCTGGGACCATTTTGTAAGCATATTAACCAGTGTATCGTTCCTGAGTTAATGATATATCTCAAAATCAGGTGTCTGAACCACATCGAATCTGAATGAGCGGTAGCCGGGCTTGTTTCTGCCGAAATACTGGGCTCCGGCATCATTCACAAAAATAAAGCCTGCAAGCAGAATCAGAACTGCCGTCCATTTTTTGTATACTCCGGTGAGTCTGATATGGTTTGCCTGGACTGTCATTTAAAATGTATCCGGTTTAAATTATCATTTAACAGAAAAAAAAATCATATGTTCAAATTTATCCTGAAAAATTAGTTCAAAAAATATGCCAGTACGGCTATTTCAGTCCCGGTAAATGACAGGACAGCCTTAAAGATACCTGAGAGGCCGGATAATTCATCGTCCGGGACAGATTTAGCCGGAGAATCTTTGTGAAAGAAAAAAAAAAGCATACTTTTAGCACAGTAATCGTTCTTTGCATGTTTTCTGCAACAGACGGGACAAATCACCCCCGGAGGATCAATGATCCGGTATCTCCCGGGATAATCACCACTAATGAAAAGTGCAAAATACAGCTGGTTTTTTTAAAAAATTATATTTGAAATTCATAATTACTAATAACCAATAAATTAAAATGAAATAATGAAAAAGCAGATTATTTTTTTTCTGGCCCTGCTTCTTGTAGCAGGCTGCAGGAATGAGACACCTCAGGCTGAAAT
>JAAYKX010000366.1 GCA_012522155.1 Bacteroidales bacterium | reverse complement strand
TTTAGTATTTTATCTATTTCCTTTACCGCCTCGGTAAATGAGAATTCCTTTTTTGCCATGGTATTTAGTTTTTTAAATGTTGTTTACCTGTAATCCTGCTTTTGATTTTTCCGTCAAAGAGCCTCGTTTCTATGATATCATCTTTTTTGGTATCCTGTACACTCCTGATTATAACTCCGTTTATACTGGTCAGCGTATAGCCTCTTTTCAGAACGTTTACCGGGTTCAGGATGCCGAGTGAATTTTCCAGTGCAGTCAGCTTTGTTTTTTGACTCTCAATGGTTTTAACAGAATAATTCATGAGATCCAGATTGCTCTTTTCCAGATATGTTTTTTTTGAAAGTACACAGGAGGCAGCTGAAATTTTAAGTCTGCTTTTAAGATTTTCCGGAATGAATCCTGCTTTCGTCAGATATTCTTTTCCTATATTCAGTATTCCCATGATCCTGTTTGAAAGCATTTCTTTCTGGTCGGCGATGGCAAGTTTTGCTACTGGTTTTAGTTTTGACAGAAAGACAGCGGTGATATCCCTGTATCCGCTAATTATGCTGCGGGATTTATCTGCAATCCGGTTGCCGAGTTCCGTAAGGCGGATTTCCGCCTCAGCTATGCTGTTAATGAGAAAATCCGCAACAGCCGTTGGTGTCCTGAGTGCTTTAAATGCAACTATATCCGTGACTGAAACATCTTTTTCATGGCCGATGCCCGTTAATACCGGGATTGGAAACTGCGTTACGTAATAGGCAATATTGTAATTATCGAACCAGCTGAGATCGCTTTGTGATCCTCCCCCCCTGATTATTGCAACAAGATCAAAGTGACTGATGTTTTCAGCGATTCTGTCAAAAGCCCCAAGTATGCTTCGTTCGCTTTCGGCTCCCTGCATAACGGCTTCAAAGAGGGCTGTATAGAACACATATCCGTGATGATTTTCCCTGAGATGTCTGCTGAAATCTGACCAGCCCGCCGCTGTTGCTGATGAAATGACTGCTATTCTCTGGGGGACAAAGGGAAATTCATGTTCCTTATTCATTGTGATTACTCCTTCTTCTTCAAGCCTTTTCAGAATCAGTTGTCTTTTTATTGCCATTTCTCCCACTGTGTAGGAGGGGTCAATATCCGACACGATAAGACTCAGACCATATATTTCATTGTAATCGATTTTTACACGGATCAGAATTTTCATTCCGGTTTTCAGTGATTCCCCGGTTACATTTTCAAACAATGGTTTCAGCAGCCTGTAGCGGGTGTTCCAGATTATTGCCCTGGCCCGGGCCCTGACATTCCTGTCATCAGTATGTTTCTCGACAAGTTCCAGGTAGCAATGGCCGGCATAGTTCTCTTTTATTTCAGATATTTCAGCAACAAGCCAATAGAAATCAGGCAGTGCCAGATAAAGAGAATCCTTTATGATCAGCTGCAATTCCGTAAGGGTTAATTTTTCATTCATTGTCAGCTTTTCAGTTTTATGATTTTTTTTATATACACAGCATTTGCTGTCCTTATTCTGAGGAAGTATATTCCCTGTTCCCTGTTGGAGAGTGCCGTGATTTTCAGATAACTTCCGGGTGAGGGATTGAAATCACGGCGGAAAATGAGCTCTCCCGAAAAACTAAATATTTCCAGGATTACTGATTCAGGATATTCCCTGAAAATAATTTCAAAATCTTCCGTAACAGGATTGGGATAGATGGCAATAGAATTTTCAGGTCTTTTAAGATGAATTTCCTGTAATATGTCCAGAGCCCGGATCATATCCGGTATTCCATAGCCATACAGTGAGTCTGGAGAGTTATACCTGTCTCCGGACTGCCGGAGGGCTCCGGCTATTTCCGAAGCGACAGCTTCGGGTACTGCCTGAAGCAGGCAGGCGCTAATTCCGCTGAGGACCGGACAGGAAAAGGATGTGCCGCTTGCCCCGGATACTGAACCCGGCGATACCTG
>JAAYKX010000365.1 GCA_012522155.1 Bacteroidales bacterium | reverse complement strand
GGCAGCAATACGGAATACTTCTCATGCATCTTTTTCCAGTCAACACCATGCATTCCCGGATCATAGAAAAAATCACGCATCTGTCTCCATGATTCGTTGAAGATATTTTCCCATTCTTCAGACAGATCGACCATTACTTTCATATCACCGGTATTTATCGTTTCCTTCAGTTCCACTTTTGTTGAAGGGAGCGGGATGACAGCGTATCTGTTTCCCTGCCTTGCAAGCATCTTTTTCCCGCTGGGAACAAGCGTCAGCGTTATTCCGCTGCCAAGTTCAACTTCCTTTTTTTCCTTAAGGTCAAAATATTTTGCTCCGGACTGACCACCCGAACGGGAAAAGGCACTGTAAAATATTTTATCCCCGGCCGTTTGCAGATTTCCATAATTTCCCGGTCTTACCGGCAGGGACACTATTCTGTCATTTATTCCCTCAAAATCAATCCTTACATTTTTTGAATCGTTTTCCGCAGCTTTTGTTACGGCAGTCTTTCTGCCCCTTGCAGGCGGATTTTCGGCTGCCGGTACAGCTTCCCCGTTTTCGCTGATCCTGTCATCGGAGGCAGCAAAGGGTGATGGTGTATCTTTTGCCAGGGGCACAAGATAAATTCTGCCCATATCCACATAAGCATGATTCCATTCAGTCTGGCTGTATACAGGATTGAAATCCCGTTCTGAAGTAAAGAACAGGTATTTTCCGTCCTCACTGAAGACAGGATCACCCGAAGAATACCATTTATCAGTCACTTCCTGCGATTTCGCCGTTTCCATATTATATATCCGTATCACAGGAAATCCCACCTCGCTTCTGACAAAAGCTATCCATTTGCTGTCAGGAGACCAGCTGGTACTGTACATCGGACTTTTGGGTGATTTATCCACAACAGTAATCCTGCCTGTGGCAACATCCACATATCTGAGATCATTCTTTTTGGTCGTGTAAAGAAGATTCCTGCTGTCAGGAGACCATCTGATCCCGAAAATATATGTATTCTGATCTTTCGTTATGCGGCGGGCAGGCACGGATCTGTCAGCTTTCTGCATCCATATCTCAAATTCCCCTCCTGCATCGGAAACCCAGGCAATATTTTCCCCGTCGGGAGACCATTGTGCATTTCTTTCATGAACACCCGATGTTGCCGTGAGATTCCTTGTCACCCCTTCCTTTACCGGAAGATCAAAAATATCGCCGCGCGCACTTATAACGACTCTTTCCCCGTCGGGGGAAGGACTGACCATGGTAATCCTTTCCGATGCATCTTTTGTCACTTTTTTTACAGATTCAAAATCATCGGCAATATAGATAGTCACTTTTTCAGGTTTGCGCGTCCGGGTGTTCATCTTGTAGATATAACCGCCATTCTCAAACACTATCTGATCTCCGCTGCAGGAAGGAAATTTAATATCGTAGGTATCGAAATTTGTAACTTTTGCAGTTTCTTTTGTAACGGTATTGTATACAAACAGATTCATTGTCCTGTCCCTGTCAGAAAGGAAAAATATATCATCTCCTGCCCACATGGGACAGATCTCCTGGGCCCTGGTGTCAGTAATTTTTTCAACATTACCTGATTCAAAATCAAATATTCTGATATCATCAGCCATGCCACCCTCATAAT
>JAAYKX010000364.1 GCA_012522155.1 Bacteroidales bacterium | reverse complement strand
CGGTATTGAGTTTTTTAACCACAAGGAGTATTATCCCCTGGTGATGACATTCGCCAGGCAGCATAATCTGGCAGTTTTTGCCAACAGCGATATACACGGTGTGATCAGTGAGGAATATGCAGGAAAAACACACAGGCCTATGACACTGGTCTTTGCCAGGGAACGCAGTCATGATTCACTTAAGGAAGCTATGTTCGCAGGCCGCACCCTTGCCTATTTTGATGATATGCTGGCCGGCAGGGAAGAATATGCACTGCCCTTTTTCCACCGGTGCATATCCATCGGGAAACCTTATTACCAGAATGAAAAAAGTGTTTATTTCGAAATAACCAACAACTCGGATATTCCCTTTTATCTTACCGGTGGTGCACCGGGTACTCCTGCAACAATAAACCTTGCGGCAAATTCAGTTACCAGGGTTGTCGTAAATAAAACCAATACCGCCCCCCTGGCATATAATGTCAGGAATATAATAACCGGAGAAAACGAAGTTCTGAAAATAGAACTGAAATATTAAAACACCGGTCTTTTAACAAGCTGTACCACATCATCATCCCTTTCCACCGGACGGATACGGAAACTGTACTCGTATCTGTCTGCGGTAAGCCTGTACTGCCTGTGTATCTCTGCTCCCCATGAATCATCTCCGCCGACTCCCATCTGTCCGAGATCAACATTCAGATTTACAAGGTCACGGGGCCTGATGTCATTGGTATGTGTATTTACACTCTTTGCATCTCTCCTGTACTGACTCAGTTTGCCGGGCGATTCAAAATCATCATGTATATTATTCAGTGCAGCGAAACAGAACAGGGAATTTCCGCTTACAAGAATACCGTTTCCGTCATTATCGGTAAGGGTAAGCCAGCGGACATCCGTTTTATATCCATTTTCCTGCGGCCGGATATATGGCACATACTGATCGGCAACCGTACTTTCATACAGACCGATATGTGCTGATGTCCTGCGGTCGGAATAATTCTCATGAGGACCCCGTCCAAACCATTTCAGATTTGCAAACTCGACAGGAAACTGCATCTGCATACCCATCCGGGGTATTTCGGGAATATGACCAGACAACTTAGCAAAAGAGTTTGAAATGATCACATCTCCGGAAGCAAGCACGGTATATACTGATGAATAGCCTGCAATCTTTTTACCTTCCGCATCAGGAATATCATATCTGAAAACCACAAGTACCCTGCCCAGTTCAGGCTGCCTGATATCAACACCGGTAATAAGGGATCTTTCCCCGGCTTTTTTCCAGACTCCCAGCTTCCTGTCCATATTATAGCCATAATCATTATCTGTGGGTGGTCTCCAGAAATCCGGTTCCGGACCCTTTAGCAACAACTCCCTCTCCCTGTATTTGTAGGATTCAAGTCTGCCGGTCTCAAGATTGAATGTCAGTAATATATCACTTCCCCCGACTTCAAGTCTGTTTCCGTTGGTTGTGGTCTGAAGAACTCCAAAATCAGAATATTCTGTTGATAGCGGAACAGATCCGCAGAAAAGGCTGAACTGCTCCGTGGCATAAACATGATCCTCCGGAACAATACCCCAGGTATCGCTTCTTGACATTATTAAATTCAGGAAATATTCTGTCCCGGGCAGGGGGTCTGTTTCCGTCACGGGTATTATAATATCTGTTGTTTTACCCGGCTCAAGATCAGGAAGGGGAAGCTTTCCGGACTGTATAACGGATCCGTCAGCCATTATTTCCCAGTCGAGGTCAAATTCTGAAAGACTGGTGAAATCATACTTGTTTTTGATTCTTATCATTCCCTTTTTCAGGTCGACGGGCTCAAAGCCGATATACTGATAAACCTTTTTCACTTCACTCAGTCCGGGTTTGTAGCTTCTGTCAGGCAGTACAAGCCCGTTAATGCAAAAATTGCCGTCGCTTGGCACACCTTCTTCACCGAAATCCCCGCCATAGGCCCAGTATTTTTCACCATTCTCATCTGTCTGAAGAATGCCCTGGTCAACCCAGTCCCAGATAAATCCTCCCTGAAGTATGGGGTATTTCTCTATGACATCCCAGTAATCCTGCAGATTTCCGGTCGAGTTACCCATTGAATGGGCATATTCACATAAAATATATGGCCGGTCATTTGCAGGGTCCTTCGCATAGGCTTCCACCTGCCATACCCTGTCATACATGGGACAAATGATATCAGTATGCCGCTCGGTTGTATTG
>JAAYKX010000363.1 GCA_012522155.1 Bacteroidales bacterium | reverse complement strand
TTGACTTACTGTTAAAACCCGCTAATTTTCGGGATTGCAAAAATACAACATATTTGATAAAAAAAAAGAATTTGCCTGAATTTCTTCCGGCAAACAAAACAAGGCTTATTTTTGCAAACCGTTTCAATAGTAATGTATTTCACTTAACTTGCTACATGGAAAAGGACTGTGTTTTTTTATGCAGGGCACTGGAGATTGCTGTTCAGGGAGTGGATAAAGGGGGAGGACCCTTCGGTGCTCTTATTGCAAAAGACGGAAAAATAATTTCCGAAAGCTGGAATAATGTTGTTCTTTCAGCAGATCCCACTGCCCATGCTGAAATCAATGCAATACGAAAAGCCTGCGGAATTCTTGGAACCCACAACCTGTCAGACTGTGTATTATATGCTTCAAGTGAACCCTGTCCCATGTGTCTGGGTGCCGTTTACTGGGCAGGAATAAAAAAGGCTGTCTATGCCTTTGACAGGAAGGAAGCAGAAAAGGCAGGCTTCAGCGATAAATTCATCTACGATGAAATAATGCTGGAACCTTCCTCAAGACGTGTCCGCTTCCTTCATATTCCCGGTTGCTGCAAGGGAACAGACCCTTTCAGGAAATGGGATGAATATGAAAATAAAATCCCTTACTGACATGGAGGAAGTCAGCAGGCTGCCGGCAGATTTTTTTATGAATGACGTTCTTGAGGTTGCCCCTGCTCTTATAGGGATGGATCTGGTGATATGCAGGGATAATGTGCCTGGCAGGTTTATGATAACGGAAACCGAAGCATACCGCGGGCTTGAGGATAAGGCTTGTCATGCCAGCCGGGGTGAAACCCCGAGAAACAGGGTTATGTTCGGAAAGGGAGGCAGGATATATGTCTACCTCATATATGGCATGTACTGGATGCTGAACTTTGTGACCGGAGAGGAAGGAAACCCCCAGGCTGTACTCATCAGGGCCGCCGGGGGATACGGGGGACCGGGAATACTGACCAGGGAGCTTGGTATAGACCGTTCCTTTTATGGTGAAGACCTGGCAGACTCCGGCAGAATATGGGTTGAGGACAGGGGGATCAGGCCATCCTTCAGACAGGGCCCGAGGATAGGGATTGATTATGCCGGTGAATTCTGGAAAAACAAACCATGGAGATATTATATCTGATATTTTTTTACGTTCTTTAGCTCAATTATTCAAAAGATTTCCTTATGAATTCAGTACAGGACACTTTCCGACGCTGGAACAATATTGCCGGATGGTCAGTCTTTGCCGTTTCGGCAGCCGTTTATATAATGACTGCCGAACCGACTGTCAGTTTCTGGGATTGCGGTGAATTCATTCTTTCCGCCTTCCGCCTGCAGGTCGGCCATCCGCCGGGAGCACCGATGTTCCTGATGCTGGGACGTGTTGCCACATTTTTTGCAGGAGGAGACGTGTCAAAGGTTGCTTTTGCGGTGAACAGCTTTTCCGCACTATGCAGCGCTTTTACAATACTTTTTCTCTTCTGGTCGGTCACTCATCTTGTAAGAAGAGTGGTAAGCGGGAACGGAGGTCTGCAGGCAAAACATATTTTACCGGTTCTCGGCAGCGGAGCTGCAGGTGCCCTGGCATATACATTTTCCGACACTTTCTGGTTCTCGGCTGTAGAAGGGGAGCTGTACGCCCTTTCATCCCTCTGCACGGCTCTTGTCTTCTGGACAATGCTCAAATGGGAGGAGGAAGCTGATAAAGCCGGTGCCGGAAGATGGATAATACTGACAGCCTATATCATAGGACTGAGTCTCGGGATACACCGCCTGAACCTCCTTGTCATCCCGGTTCTCGTGTTCATTGTATATTTTAAAAAATATGAAGTCAGCGGAAAGGGTATCCTGAACACTTTGCTGCTTGCCATACTGATACTGGGTCTGATGGTCTTCATCCTGATACCGGGGGTGCCGAAGGCCGCCGGATGGTTTGAACTGTTTTTTGTAAACCTCCTGGGACTTCCATACAATACCGGACTGCTTGTTTTTGTTGCAGCTGTCATTGTTCTGCTGATCGCAGGGATCAGATATTCACTCCGGAAAAAGAACATTATTCTCAATTATATTATTACGGCACTGACGGTGATTATGATAGGACATTCATCCTATGCAATGATAATGATCCGCTCATCGGCAAAACCACCGATGAACCAGAACAATCCGTCAGACATTTTCGCCCTGGGATATTATATCAACATGGAACAGTACGGCAGTGCCCCGCTGCTTTTCGGACCATATTACAGTGCACCGGCCGTTGATGTGAAAAATAAAGTATCGGGCTACAACAAGGTTGACGGGAAATATGAACCCTATTTCCGGCCTGAATATAAATACGACGGCAGGTTTGAGACTGTTTTTCCAAGAATGTACAGCCGTGATCCCGACCATGAACAGGCCTATACTTTCTGGGCAGGGATAAAAGGGAAGAAATATACCATTACTTCGGGGTCAGGCAAAAGAACTCTTGTATGTCCCAGCTTCGGAGAAAATCTCAGGTTTTTCTTCAGGTATCAGGCAGGATTCATGTATTTCAGATATTTCATGTGGAATTTTGCCGGCAGGCAGAACGACATACAGGGAAACGGAAACAAGATACACGGAAACTGGATATCGGGAATAAAATTTATTGACAATGCCCGCCTGGGCGATCAGGAGCTTATGCCTTCGGAACTGCTGGAAAATCCGGGAAGGAACAGGTATTATATGCTTCCCCTGCTGATGGGAATAGCGGGGATATTATGGCAGTACCGCAGAGACAGGAACGGATTCTTCCTTGTTTTCCTGTTCTTTTTCATGACAGGTCTTGCAATCATATTGTATCTCAACCAGTCGCCCAACCAGCCGAGGGAAAGGGACTATGCCTATGCCGGCTCATTTTATGCCTTTGCCATGTGGATAGGAATGGGAGTGATGTTTTTATACGACATGCTTAAAAAGATCACCAAATCCCTTCCTGCTGCAATAACGGCCATTGCTGCCGTCACTTTGGCAGGTCCGGTGCTTATGGCTGCGGAAAACTGGGATGACCATGACAGGTCAGGACGCTATACTGCCAGGGATATAGGTGCCAACTATCTGGAGTCATGTGCTCCGGGTGCAGTAATTTTCACCTATGGAGACAATGATTCCTTTCCGCTGTGGTATATCCAGGATGTTGAGGGAGTCAGAACCGATGTAAGGGTGGCTAACCTGAGCTATCTGCAGGCCGGATGGTATATAGAGATGATGAGGCAGAAAGCATTTGAGTCGGATCCCCTTCCCCTGTCACTGGAACAGGATAAGTACCGTGAGGGCCTGCGTACGCAGATACCTGTGCTGTCAAGGATTGATGATCCTGTTAACATAAGGGAGCTGGTGAATTTTGCAGGGATGGATGACAGTAAATATCTTGTTGACATCTCCGGCAGGGGGGATTTTGTGAATTATTTTCCCACTGACAAAGTGCTTATTGATGTTGACACTTCCGTTGTACTGACCAACGGAACGGTTAAGGAATATTTCAGGGACAGGCTTCTCTCACCTGTCATCTGGGAAATTACGGAAACAGACGCATTCAAGAATGATCTTGCGATAATGGACCTGCTGGCAACAAGTAAATGGAGCCGTCCGGTTTATTTTTCAACCACTGTGCCTTCAACCCAGTATAACGGTCTGGAAAAATTCTTTGTACAGGAAGGTATGGCATACAGGATCGTTCCGATAAATACAGATAATTCCCAGGGCGGGGATTATGGCATAATAGACCATGTGGTCATGTATGATAACATGATGAACAGGTTCAGATGGGGCAATGCGGATGATCCCTCTGTTTACCTGGACGAGAACAACAAGCGGATGTTCAGCAATTTCAGGAGACTCTTCGGAAACCTTGGCAGGGCATTGCTGGCAGAGGGTGATACGATCAGGGCGGTGGAGGCAGTGAGGAAGGGCCTGGAGATTGTCCCGGCTGTAAAACTTGAACATGACTTTTTCAGCATAGGACTGGCTGAAGTACTTGTTAAAGGCGGACAAAAAGAAGAAGGGCTGATGCTTGCAGGCGATATCATCAATCATGCACGGGAATATCTCGAATATGCTGTCAGCCTTGACCCCGGAAAGAGGTACGGACTGGATTATCCGACAGGTATTAACATGCAGGCACTCCTGGACCTCTACCGCCTGTCTG
>JAAYKX010000362.1 GCA_012522155.1 Bacteroidales bacterium | reverse complement strand
CAGAGGGGAAGGCCGCAGGGATTCACTGTAAAGATTAGGGAAGTTGAACTGTCATCGGGAGCAGGATTTATAGTTCCCATTGCCGGAGCCATTATGAGAATGCCTGGATTGCCCAATATACCCTCGGCAGAAAAGATTGATATTGACGGAGAAGGCAGAATAACCGGTCTTTTCTGAAAAACAATTTTTTTTCTTAACTTGTAAGTCCTGATCATATTGCAGATCCGGTTAGCGATGATGTCTGCCGGCTGTGTGAGCCTGTGCGGATTAACCGTGCCTGCAGACCGGACAAAGCCGGCTATGTGAGACTGCCATGATCAAAGGGGACCGGACTGACATATAATGACTGATAATTTAATTATAAACCCATGAAAAGACTTGCATTGTTTTTTATTATGGCTTTACTGGCTTTTTCTGCCTGTAAGAGGTACAGTAAATATGAAGGCGTGGAGTTTACCGAGAAGGAACCCCGCGACTGGGAAAATCCTGAAATGATCGGACAAAACAAGGAAGTTCCTCATGCATCCCTGATCAGTTACGGCGATAAGGCATCTGCCCTGGCGGCAGACAAGACACTTTCGCCGAATATTCTCTCCCTTGACGGGATATGGAAGTTCAATCTTGTAAAAGCTCCAGGTGACAGACCTTACTGGTTTTTCAGGAATGATTATGATACCCGCGACTGGGATGATATTGAAGTACCGTCCAACTGGGAAATGAAGGGTTATGATGTACCCATATATGTAAATGTAACATTTCCCCATAAGAATGATCCTCCCTTTATTCAGCACGACTATAACCCTGTCGGATCCTACAAAAAGAATTTTAAAATACCGGCACAATGGAAGGACAAGGAGATTTTTCTTCATTTCGGCGGGGTGGCTTCAGCATTTTATGTATGGGTCAATGAACAGCTTGTCGGTTACAGTCAGGACAGTAAGATCCCTGCGGAATTCAATATTACCAGATATTTAAAAAGTGGCAGGAATTCCATTGCTGTTGAAGTATACCGCTGGTGCGACGGGAGTTACCTGGAGGACCAGGATTTCTGGAGGATGAGCGGCATTCAGAGAAGTGTTTTTCTTCATGCAAGGCCACGTACCCGTATAAGGGACTTTTTTGCTGTTGCTGATCTTGAGAATGATTACAGGGATGGTCTTCTGAAACTCAGTGTGGAGCTGAATGTGGGTGATGCGGGAAAAGCTGATGAAGGCAAGGCAGGTAATACCGGCAATGAATATATTGTTGAGGCATCGCTCTATGACGGAACACAGGAGATATACAGTGAATCAAAGGAAGTCAGGCTGGCAGGAAACAAGGCTGAAGTGAATTTTCACGGTAGTTTTCCGGAAGTAAAAAGATGGTCGGCAGAGAGTCCTGATCTCTATTCACTGGTGATTACACTTAAAAACAGCAGTGGCAGGACGCTTGAAAGTGTAAGTTCGAAAGTCGGATTCCGCAAGGTGGAAATCAGGGATTCACAACTTCTGGTCAATGGTTCGGCAATATATCTGAAGGGAGTCAATCTTCATGAACACTGTGACGTGAATGGTCATGTTATAAGTGAAGACCTGATTTTTAAGGATCTGAGTCTTATGAAGAGAAATAATATCAATGCAGTCAGAACATCACATTATCCACAGCAGGAACTGTTCTATGAGATGTGCGACAGATACGGTCTCTACGTGATTGATGAAGCAAATATTGAATCTCATGGCATCGGATACAACAAGGATGTCACCATTGCCGACAAACCTGAATGGGCAGCTGCACATATGGCCAGGATGCAGGGCATGGTGGAAAGGGATAAAAATTTTCCTTCCGTAATCATATGGTCTCTGGGTAATGAAGCGGGTGACGGGCATAATTTCCTCGACCTCTACAAATGGACAAAAGAGAGGGATAAAACCCGTCCGGTTCAGTATGAAAGAGCTGAAAAATCAACCAATACAACCGAGCGGCATACTGATATCATCTGTCCCATGTATGACAGGGTATGGCAGGTGGAAGCCTATGCGAAGGACCCT
>JAAYKX010000361.1 GCA_012522155.1 Bacteroidales bacterium | reverse complement strand
CTGTGGCAACGGATTATATCAGTTCCTGCAAACTTCTCTTCCATCCTCTTCATTGTATCACGCAAAAGATATTTCGAAATCTTTCCGTTGTTCAGGTAACATATGCTTATATAATTTTCAGTTGACTCAAGAAACAGGAGATTTGCTTTCCTGAGAGAAAATTTCAGAACAGATTTATCATCATAAAAAGGTATCATCTCTCTGGCACTTCCCGAAACAGATGTGATCTCCCCCATCCTGTCAATCATTTCCTTCTTATCACGCCATGACAGATAAAGCCATGAAATTGAATACGGCAGAAGCAGAACAAGTGCGGTATTCCGGGTTGACAGCTTTACCAGATCAATGAATTCCCTGGAATCATTCAGGGCAAATTTCTGGAAAAGGGCATAAAAAGAAGCCATTGACAGTATTTCCGCACCAATCCAGATAAGGTAGTGAATATAATTTATATCCCTTTTCCTGCAAACATGATACATAATTATCCTGCTGATAACCACTACCATAACTCCGGTGAGGATTATCAGACTGGAATATGTAAAGAATTCAAGTCTTGTAAGACTGAACCATTTATCTGCACCGAAGGGGGAGTAGATATTGATGAAAACCAGAGCAAACAGGGCTGTGAATATTATCAGCTTCACAATATTTCTCTTTTCAATCAGATATGGTGCTATGGGTTTCTGAAGGTCCAAGGCAGGTTTTTTAAATTATATGTAAAATTACATTTTTTCTCCTTAACACTCTATATTAATAAAATTTGCCGGGATCCGTCTTCTGATTCCGTCACATATAACGGGATTTTGTCACACTCCGCCCCTTTTCGTCCCTCCGCCTGAACACCCGGCACATTAATTTGGATGCTTCCCCTGCTGACATTTCTTTTACATGAAGAATACTAAAGAAATCACATTTGAATGGAATATACGAAACTCTCTGAAATGCTCCGGGATGTATACGATCCGGGAACGGAAGAGATGCGGATCCCCGGATCCGGTCTCAGGATAAGAAACAGCCGCTTCATTTCGGACTATTCTTCCGAAGATTTTCTGAATGAAAATGATTCGTCCATCAGTGAAAATATGAGTTTCACCTACCCTGTATTCATTCCCGAAAACAATAAAACAGACAGAATGATCCTTCTTCTTCACGGACTCAATGAAAGGAGCTGGATCAAATATCTGACCTGGGCATATTCACTTACCATCCTGACCGGCAGTCATGTGATCCTTTTCCCCATCTCATTCCATATGAACCGTTCACCTGAATCATGGAAGGACCCGAGGGCTATGACCGGTTTACTGAGGGAAAGGAACCGGAAGCGCTGTGATAACAGCCTGACAAGCTTTGCCAATATTGCGATAAGCGAAAGGCTGACCGAGGATCCCAGACGTTTTCTCAATTCAGGATACCAGACGGTCCGGGACCTTGAGGAACTCATCGTTCAAATCAGGGACGGGAAACATGCTTTCATTCCGGCAACCGGCAAAGTCAACCTCTTTGCATACTCCATAGGCGCATTCCTTGCTGAAATAATAATGATGGCCGACCAGCAAAGCCTTTTCAGGAATTCGAAACTATTCATGTTCTGCGGAGGATCCGTATTCAGTAATATGAAAGGTGCAT
>JAAYKX010000360.1 GCA_012522155.1 Bacteroidales bacterium | reverse complement strand
GTGATGCTTCTGTAGCTGAGTCTGAAAAAGTTTCCGACAGCCGAGCCTATTGATGAACCGGTAAGCACCACGGGTGCTTCAGCTCCCACCGAACCTCCGAATCCTATGGTTATTGTGGATGCCACAACGGATGTCCAGGTTTTATGCGGATTAAGAATGCTTTTCTTTCTCGATATTGCATACAGTACCCTGCTCACCCCGTGTCCTATATTATCCTTAACCACATATCTGACAAAGAGAAGGGTAAGGAGCATGCCGGCGGGCGGCAAAGCCAGGTAAAGAAGATTCCATGAACCCATGGAGCTTATCCTTAAAAGGAAGTGATGAGTATAATGGATTGTGTTTTTAAGAATTATGGCAGCCACGGCACTGAGCAGACCTACAAGCAGACTAAGCACATAAACGAGGTTTACCTGTCCTGTATTTTCTGCCCGGGGATGAAAAATATTCCTTAACAAACTGCCCTTTAACATAATTTTGCAAATATAAAAACATTCCTAAAGCGTCTCCGTTTTTTAACTAAGTTTGTACGGGAGGCTGATAAAAAACCCAGACAGGTGTTCCCTAACAGAGTCCGCAGTGATGATAAAAGCAGAATATTTAATTTTCCTGATCCTCACCATCCTTTCCCTGAATCTCTCGGGACAGACAGATTCTATCCCTCCGCTGCCTCCTTCACTGGAACTGCTTACAGTAGACCCGGAAACAGGAGATGTGGAAATGGAATGGCGCCCCAGCGTATCGGGCGACGTGTGGGGATATGTGGTATACCGTTATATTGACGGTGCAGGATATGCCATTGACACCCTTTATGATCCCCAAATCACAAACTACCGTCACACAGGATCAGGAGCATCATATTACAGTGAGTCCTATGTTGTTGCAGCTTTTGATTCCGCAAAAAATTTCAGCGAACTGTCCAGACCGCTCAGCACCATATTTACTGCAGTCCGGATTGACAGCTGCAACAACACACTGACAGTAACATGGAACAGTTACATATCTGTTCCGAACCCGGTAAGTGATTATTCAGTAATGATGTCCGTGGAGGGTGAGCCTTTCTTTAAGGCAGCTGAAACGGAGCCGGATATAAATTTATTCATACTGGATGAATTCATCACGGATAAGGAATACTGTTTCTTTGTACGGGCAGGCCTGGAAAACGGACAGTTTTCCGGATCGAACAGGGCTTGCGTCCTGACCCGCATGCAGAAACCTCCCGCATGGATCAATGCCGATTATGCAAGTGCGGGAGATAATAACACAATAAAATTGTCATTCACGGCAGATCCCGGATCGGAGATCACAACATTCATTCTTGAAAGGAAAACAGCCGGAGAGGATAATTTCCGGACCATAAAACAACTGACTTCAACCAATTCATCAGTAACATATACCGATGATGAGGCAGACGGGGAAGCAATACATTTTTACAGACTGGCTGCCGTAAACAACTGCGGAGTACCGGTAAAATATTCCAATATTGCTTCAAACATTGTACTCAGGGGAGAGTATTCAGAAAACATTATTGACCTGAGCTGGAACTCCTACAGGGAATGGTCCG
>JAAYKX010000359.1 GCA_012522155.1 Bacteroidales bacterium | reverse complement strand
CCTCGGAACAGTCATGTTCCTTATCGGACTGGTAATGGCAGCATACCTTGGAATAAGAAAACTTGTATTTGTCAGCCGCGGATTAAGAGCACCCCTGGTTACTGACAGCGCATATTTTTATATTGCACTGACAGTCATGGTAATAGGCTCCATTCTTTTACTAACCGGTTTCCTTGGTGAACTTATCAACAGAACTTCCTAAGAACGAAACCGTTATCTTTTAAAAGATAAAATAAATCTGTAGCGTTTTTTTGCTTACCTGCAAGGTTTCAGCCGAAAGCATCCGCCTGCTCTAACAAATAGATGCAGATTTTCTTCCTTTATTCCGGCTCTTCTTCCTGCTTCAAGGTCGGATTCATTATCACCTATAAGAACACATTGTGAAATATCCAGATCAAAATCCCGGACAGCCTCAAGCAGCATACCCGGTTCCGGTTTGCGGCAGTCACAGGGTCCGGTAAAGTACGGATGATGGGGACAATGATAAACTTTCGCAATTTCTATTCCCTCGTCCCTGAACTGATCCGTCATCCAGATCGACAGCTCCTCAAAATCCTTTTCAGTATATAATTCCCTTGCGATTCCGGCCTGGTTTGTTATCACAATTATCAGATATCCCCTGGAACTGTATTTCCTGCACAGCTCAAATATCCCGGGAATGAATTCAAAATCTTCGATTCTGAAGACATAACCCTTGTCAACATTTATCACCCCGTCACGATCCAGAAAGAGAGCTTTCCTTTTAACAATATTTCCAAGTATCTCTTCTGCTTTTGCATAATCTTCCGGAATACCTATGTCGAGAAAAGGCTCATCGAAGATCATACCTTTCAGAAAAGGTTTTCCGGCATTCTTTTCCAGGATATCCTTTTCAAGTGAGAACACCTGCGGCATCTCCCACGATTCAGGAAATTTCCTGTTTATCACGTATATCCCCCCGTTTATCAGGCCTTCATCAAAATATTTCTTCTCATTGAATCCGGTTATGGTATTTCCTTCAAGGTTCACAGTGCCATACCTGTCAGAATCGGACATTCTCTTTAAGGCCATGGTAAACAAGCTGCCTTCAGAAGAATGAAATTCCATCAGCCTGCTGAGATCAAGCGGAAACCACGTGTCTCCGTTCAGTACAAGAACATCATCCCCCTTCGTTTTTTCAATGGCAAACTTCAGTGCTCCCCCCGTTCCGAGCGGCTCTTCTTCAATCACATATTCAACAGGAATATCAAAAACCCGGTTGCCGAAATAATCCCTTATAACATCCGCCCTGTATCCTGCGGAAATGATGATCTTACGGACAGGATAGCGACTGATCCATTCAAGGATATAATAAAAAAATGGTCTGCCGGCAACCGGTGCCATCGGTTTTGGAATATCCCGTATCACATCTCTCAGACGTGTCCCCAGTCCTCCGGCCAGTATTATCACTTCCATCCTCAGCCTCCCTGTATTCTCCATCCCTGGCATCCGTTCTCACTGAAATGAAAATTCACAACCCTGCCATCGAAGCGTTTCAGCGAATT
>JAAYKX010000358.1 GCA_012522155.1 Bacteroidales bacterium | reverse complement strand
TTTCTGAAAAGAAGTGATCTTTTAAGGGCGTAGGCTATCTCCTTTTCATCAAGTGCAAGGGATTTTTCCCAGGAATAGATCTCCGAAATCATCCTGTTGCTCATATTCTGAAATTCATTCTGCCTTTTTTTCACCCATTCAACAAACTCCTGCTGCTGGACATACAGGCTTCCCCTGGCAGACATAATGCTGATATAATCATCATTGGCCGCTCTCTCTGCTGAAGGGAATATAATTGCCGGGTCCGTATTTGCCATGATTACCGTATCATGAATCACAACGACAGGCTCCTGTCCCGGAGTCCTGGTTATTGCCTGATTTGTTATCCTCACACTCAGCTCCTCTCCGGCCGGGGATAAATAACTGCCCTCACCCAGATACTGTAAAATGTCATCTGTCAGACCGCTCATTGCCCTGCTTCCGCGAAACATGAAATTATTAAAGAAATCCAGTTCCCTTGATGTTTCTATGGAACCGGCAGCGTCATTAATACTGGCAATGACTGCAGCATCGAAGTTATCATTCTGCGTTCCGACGGCATTCCTGATCCATACCGACTGAACCCATATAATACCGATAAGTGAAACCAGCATCATAATTATCAGCCATATGAATTTCTTCCTGCCCATCCGGTAAAATTACTTTATCCCTGCGGATCTGACACTATATTTAACTTTTTCTTAACGCTTATTAACCTCAATTTAACTACATTCCTTCCTGTCATGCTCAAAATCCAAAGCGGAATTCAGCATCTTCAATGAAAGGAATTTTCTCTCCCCTTTCATAAACCCTGCCTTTCACAGCCCAAAATCCAAAACGGAATTCAGCATCTTCAATGAAAGAAATTTTCTCTCCCCTTTCAAAAACCTACGTTTCATAGTTGAACTTCCTCCATAAATCTCCTTCGGGAAAAGGGGCAGTTATTCCGGCAGTGACCTTTCTGACAGGATGTAAAAACTCCAGTTTTCTTGCAAAGAGGCTTATTCCCCTGTTTTCATTTGCCCGCCTGTAACCGTATTTGACATCGCCCTTAACCGGGCAGCCTGTTGCTGCAAGCTGAGCCCTGATCTGGTGATGCCGGCCGGAATGCAGCTCTATCTCGAGAAGATAGTAACTATCGGACCGTCCGGCAATCCTGTAGCTAAGTATTGCCTTTTTAGATCCGGCAACCTCCCTGTCATAGGCATAGGACTTGTTCTGTTTCTTGTTCCTTTTGAGAAAATGTATGAGGACTCCCTCATCTTCCGGAGGACATTCCCTTACAATTGCCAGGTAAGTCCTTTTTACCAGAGACTGCCTGAACATTTCATTCATCCGCGACAGGGCCTTTGAGGTACGGGCATAGAGGATGACACCACTGACAGGTCTGTCAAGCCGGTGAACGACACCAAGAAACACCTCTCCCGGCTTATCATATTTTGCAGCAAGATATTGCTTAACCCTCAGATCAAGGGAAGGGTCACCTGTACTGTCACCCTGCGATAAATCGGAGGACTTTTTGTTCAGGGCAATTAAATGATTATCCTCATAGAGAACTTCCGGCATGACCGGCTTTTCTTTCCAACTGTTCATAAAAACCCTTTCTGCAATACAAAAATACTCTTTTCTTTTTATCTTCCTGCCAGTTCAGGCAATGCCGGCTACTGTCGTTTTGTCAGTTATTTCAAATGGCATAATCATTGATGAATACTCTGTCAGAGTAAAAAATCGATAATGCAAAAATTTATAAAATGGGAAAAATAATCGGTATAGATCTTGGTACAACAAACTCATGTGTTGCAGTAATGGAAGGCAATGAGCCTGTTATTATACCCAACAGCGAAGGCAAAAGAACCACACCTTCAATTGTTGCCTTTGTAGAGAATAATGAACGTAAGGTCGGTGATCCTGCAAAACGTCAGGCTATAACCAATGCCACAAAAACCGTGTATTCAATTAAAAGATTCATGGGTGAAACCTATGACAAACTGAATCAGGAAATAAAAAGAGTCACATACAATGTTGCCAAAGGCGATAATAATACTCCGAGAGTGAAGATCGACAGCAGGTTGTATTCACCCCAGGAGATTTCTGCAATGGTGCTTCAAAAGATGAAAAAAACGGCTGAGGATTACCTGGGTCAGGAAGTTACTGAAGCCGTTATAACCGTACCGGCCTATTTCAGTGATTCCCAGCGTCAGGCCACAAAAGAAGCAGGTGAGATCGCCGGACTTACTGTCAAAAGAATAATCAATGAACCTACAGCAGCATCTCTTGCATACGGTCTCGAAAAAAAATCACAGGACCTTAAAATTGCAGTATTTGACCTGGGCGGAGGAACATTTGACATATCCATCCTTGAACTGGGAGACGGCGTTTTTGAAGTCAAATCAACCAATGGAGACACCCACCTGGGAGGAGATGATTTTGACCATCAGATAATCGACTGGCTTGCTGAAGAATTTATCAAAGACGAAGGAATTGATCTCAGAAAGGATCCCATGGCAATGCAGAGACTGAAGGAAGCTGCCGAAAAAGCCAAAATAGAACTTTCAAGCACTACCTCAACAGAAATAAATCTTCCGTACATAATGCCCGTTGACGGGATTCCGAAACATCTTGTCAAAACACTCACACGTGCAAATTTTGAAAAGATCTGCGACAACCTCTTCCAGGCATGTATACAACCGGTAAAAAAAGCCCTGTCTGATTCGGGCTATTCAGTATCGGATATTGATGAAGTTCTGCTGGTGGGAGGCTCAACCCGTATACCGGCAATACAACAGCTTGTGGAGAATTTCTTCGGGAAAGCCCCTTCAAAAGGAGTTAATCCGGACGAGGTCGATGCTATCTCTGATAT
>JAAYKX010000357.1 GCA_012522155.1 Bacteroidales bacterium | reverse complement strand
CCGGTTTCCAGCAGATAATCGGTCAGGCTGTTAAAATCATTTTCCAGGAGGCTTTCCCGGAAAGGAACAGCCAGCAGCTTAAGCAGCATGTACTTGTAATAATTCATATCCCACATCATCGACTGGCGGTCAAAACTCTTATGCGGATAGCAGAGGTCTAGATTCAGTCCGTCAATTCCCCTGGTCTGAAAGAGAATCAGTTTATCGAGAATTTTTTTATAGAGCTGCTTTGTCTCATTATTGAAATCCGAAATATCCGGCCTGCCGTGCAGCCAGGTATACAGATTCATGTCACCCAGATCTCTCTGGAAATAAATAAACTTTTCCGGCGTATAAGAAAAAACCTCAGGGACAGGCAGTTGTTTGAGAAGAAAATGTTTCGTAAAACCAACAAAGGCATCATTTTCTTCACGGTCTCTGTTATATGTGCCAATCACGGTCTTTTCCCCGTCATATATACGGAAATACATCCTGTCCGACCCCGATCTGGGAAGAGGCTCTGTTCTTGTTACCGTATTTCCGGTATATTCCTTGTATCCTTGCGATACTATGCTTATCACATCCATTTATTTATTATTTTAATATCAGTCAGTATTCTTTTTTATGCCCGCCACCGATTATGCTTAATACCTGTGCCGGGAGTCCGTCTATGAGTTGCAGCATCATAAACGTATCATAATCTTCTTTCTGTATAGTATCAGTGCAATAATCCAGATGAGCAAAACCTGCAAAAGCGCAAACATAAGGCTTCCGTTCATATTGCCGGCAACAGGAACACAGATTTTTTCCCATATCCAGTTATAAAGGTTCATTTCATCTCCGCCGGAAGTTAATTTTACAGTAAGCATAGTTCTTGTCCAGATACCTGCAAGAAAGTATGAAAACAGAGCATTGGTACCGAAAACCAGGAAAAACATACCCCACTTCCGTAATTTCCATACATCCGCTACCAGGTAGATCAGCGCAAGGACTCCCATGGCAATCCCTGCGGTATAAAGGACATAGGAGCTTGTCCACAGTGGCTTGTTAAGCGGAAAAACTATGCTCCACAGCAGTCCGAGCCCTGCCGATGAAGCTCCCAGCAGCAAAAGCTTCACTGTCTTATCCCAGCCGGCAGATCCCTTACCCAGCAGTTCGCCGGCATAATAACCGATCAATACTGTACAGACTGCAGGTAAAGTGCTGAAAAGACCTTCCGGATCGAATGGGATGCCATAGCCTTTGTAAAGGTGATTTTTCCCCAGAACAGCGATATCAACCTTCAGTGCAAAATTACTTTCCAGGCTGTAGGGGTCAGCGCCACCGGCAAAAGCAAGTATCGCCCAGTATGAAAGAAGGATCACGGCAATCACTATCCACAGGTAATTCCTGTTAACAGAAAGACATATTATGGCTCCAAGGCAATAGGCAAGTGCAATTCGCTGAAGCACACCCATTATCCTCAGACTTGAATAATCCCTCACAAAATGAGGAAATACCGTAAGGAAGATTCCAAGTGCAAAAATGGTCACTGTCCGCCTGATTATCCTCAGTAATGAACGGCTGTTTAATTCCTGGCCGTATTTTTTCATTGAAAACCAAAGGGAAACCCCTACTATAAACAGGAAGAACGGAAAGACGAGGTCTGTCGGGGTACAGCCATGCCAGTCAGCATGACGAAGCGGAGGGTAAACATAATCCCAGCTGCCGGGAGTATTTACTATTATCATGAAGGCTATTGTCATCCCCCGGAAAATATCAAGAGAAACCAGCCTTCCGGTACTTTTTGCCATTTATTGACTGTTCTGGATTAATATCAGAGTTCCACAATACCTATCCCCGGCCTGTCCTTCAGAGTGATCCTGCCGTCCTCCACGGTGACACCGTCATATATATCATTGCTTATCAACAAATTGCCATCCAGATCAACCCAGTCGACCAGCGGAGAAAACTGTGCAGCCGCAGAAATGGCACAGGACGTTTCGGTCATGCAGCCAACCATTATTTTCATTCCCATTGCCCGGGCCATCACAGCCAGCTTATATCCGGCACTCATGCCACCGCATTTCATCAGCTTGATATTGATTCCGTCATAGAAATCCTTAACCTTAAACAGGTCATCCTTTGTCTGAAACGCTTCATCTGCAATCACCGGAAGAGGTGAATTCTGTGTAAGCCAGCCTGTTTCTTCAGTCATGGTTTTGGGCATGGGTTGTTCCAGATAAATTACATTCTGCTCTTTCAGCCAGTGAGCCATCTCAAGAGCATAATTCTTGTCCGTCCAGCCCTGGTTGACATCAACGCCGATGGGCTTATCCGAAACCGATCTGATAGTTTCTATTATATTTTTGTCATTGCCCAGGCCCAGCTTGACTTTCAGTATCTTGTAAGGTTCGGCCTCTGCAACTTTCTCTCTTACCACATCAGATGTATCGTCACCTATGGTAAAACTTGTGTACGGTGCCTTTTCAGGATTGAGTCCCCAGATTTTGTACCAGGGCTGACCGATAATCTTTCCCACAAGATCATGAAGGGCAATGTCCAGCGAGGCCTTGGCAGCATAGTTGCCCGGAGCTATTCCATCAATATATTCAAGAATATCCTCCATCAGAAAGGGGTCATTGAATTGTTCCATATTAACCCCGGAAAGGAATTTCTGAACACTTTCATGACTTTCTCCAAGATATGGAGGCATTGATGCTTCCCCGTAACCGGTGAATCCGTCACATTCCAGCTGTGTAAGCACCACGGGAGTGGTTGTCCTTGATCCGGCGGCAAGTGCAAATACATGTCTGAGCTGAAGGG
>JAAYKX010000356.1 GCA_012522155.1 Bacteroidales bacterium | reverse complement strand
TTATGAAAGTATTGGAATGGGTACGGGAATGTATGCCAATAATCCCTGGCTTATGGAATTGCCTGATCCGCTTACCCGTCACTGCTGGGATAATGTGGCCTCTGTATCACCCTCCGATGCCGAAAGATTGGGTATTGTGAACGGACACTTGCTGGAGATTGGCGAAGGACTTCTTCTTCCGGCATTTATCCAGGCCGGACAGGCAGAGGGTACAATCTCTGTTGCTGCAGGATATGGTCATGTTAATTCAGGACCAGTTGCGAACGGGACCGGGGTGAATCTCTATCCGTATGCAAAGATTTCAGGGGGTAGCCGAAGGTATGGATTTACTGTGAGCCGCCTGGAAAATACCTTTAAGGAAATTCCGCTGGCTCTTACACAGACGCATTCCTCCATGGAAGGAAGACCCATTGTCAGGGAGACATTCCTCAGTGAATACCGGGAGGATCCGGCTTCGGGGAACAGACTTTATGAAGTATCTGATCTGCATAACAAGACTCTTTATCCTGAAGTGAAATATGACGGATTTCACTGGGGTATGGCAATAGACCTTAATGCATGTATCGGATGCAATGCATGTGTTATTGCCTGTCAGGCCGAAAACAATATTCCCGTAGTGGGCAAGGATGAAGTCAGGCTCAGGAGAATAATGCACTGGATAAGAATAGACCGCTATTATTCTGATTCAAATGATAATCCGAAGGTTTATTTCCAGCCCCTTATGTGTCAGCAATGTGATAATGCCCCCTGTGAAAACGTGTGTCCGGTGTCGGCAACCAATCACAGCAGTGAGGGTCTGAACCAGATGACCTATAACCGCTGTGTCGGAACAAAATACTGTCTCAATAACTGTCCCTACAAGGTGAGAAGGTTTAACTGGTACAGGTATACCGGTAACAGGGAATTTGATTTCAATACAGCATCAGATCTTGGAAAAATGGTTTTGAACCCTGACGTGACAGTAAGGGAAAGAGGGGTGGTAGAGAAATGCTCTTTCTGTGTCCAGCGTATTCAGGAAAAAAAGCTTCAGGCCAAGCTGGAGAACAGGACACTGAAAGACGGAGAGATCAAGACGGCATGTATGCAGGCATGTCCGGCGGGAGCAATAGTGTTCGGTAACCTGAATGACAGGGAAAGTAAGGTTTCCCGCCTGTTCAGTGACCCCAGGCAGTATTACCTGCTTGAGGAACTTCACACACTGCCTTCAGTGGGCTTTTTGACAAAAGTGTGGAATGATGAGGATATAAAATCATAAATAATACCCGGCAGCCGATGTATAACAGAAAAACCAGAGGTCCGCTCATTGAAGGTAACAAGACTTTCGGTCAGATAACAAAGGAGGTCATTGCACCCCTGGAAACCAGTCCGGGACTGTGGTGGTATATTGCCTTGGCTATCTCCTCTGTTGCAGCACTCTTTGGAGTTTATGCCATGTATGTCACAGTAGTCAGGGGAATAGGAACCTGGGGACTGAATAACTCCGTGGCCTGGGGATGGGATATTGTCAACTTTATCTGGTGGATAGGTATAGGTCATGCAGGAACAGCTTTTTCAATTTTCCTGCTTGTTTTAAGACAAAGATGGAGGACATCCATTAACAGGTCAGCCGAGGCCATGACTGTCCTGGCTGTCGCCTGTGCCGCTCTGTTTCCCCTGATACATATGGGCCGTATATGGCTGGCTTTTTATATCATTCCCTATCCGAACACCAGGGGTCCGCTGTGGGTTAATTTCAACTCACCGCTCTTCTGGGATTTTACTGCAATAACTGCTTATCTTCTTATCTCAGTATCATTCTGGTACCTGGGAATGTTGCCTGACTTCGGAACGATCCGTGACAATACAGGATCAAAAATAAAGAAAGCCATATATGGTTTTTTCAGTCTTGGATGGACCGGCTCAAGCCGCCAGTGGATACGTTTTGAATCACTGAGTTTTGTTTTTGGGGGACTTGCTGCCGTTCTGGTGGTATCTGTTCATTCGATTGTTGCTACAGATTTTGCTGCCGGAATAGTACCCGGATGGCATTCAACCATTTTTCCGCCTTTCTTTGTTATGGGTGCAATTTTTTCAGGTTTTGCCATGGTGATGACACTCATGGTAATTATCAGGAAAATTTATAATCTCACCGATTATATTACAGATAATCACATGGATGCAATAGCCAGGATACTTGTGTTTATCTCGCTGATCATGGCTGTATCCTATCTTACCGAGCTCTTTATTGCATGGTATTCAGGCAATGAATATGAGATGTTTGCAATAATAGGCAACAGGGTTACAGGTGATTATGCCCTGCAGTTCTGGGGAATGATACTCTGTAACGCTCTGATTCCCCAGCTCTTCTGGTTCAAAAAAATAAGAAGAAACTGGGTGGCTCTGCTGCTGGTCTCCCTGGTCATTAATTTCGGAATGTGGCTGGAGAGATACAATATAGTTGTTACTCCCCTGAGCAAGGATTTCCTGCCCTCCAGCTGGGTTGCATACCAGCCTACCTTTATCGATATAGGCGTGTTTGCAGGAACAATAGGTCTGTTTGCCGTGGGTGTGCTGCTGTTTATGAGATATATTCCGATGATGGCAATCAGTGAACTGAAAGGTGTTGTACATATCGGGGAAAAGGATGAGGATTAATATGTTTAGCTATGGC
>JAAYKX010000355.1 GCA_012522155.1 Bacteroidales bacterium | reverse complement strand
TTTCGCTGAATCAGGAAGACAGGCTGTCGTCAGCCCGTATTGTGAGCAACTCCTTTAATGATTATGACAAACCTGTTTTTCTTGCCGGTGACCTGAATGCCGTTCCTGAATCGGAGGTTTTAAAGACCTTTGAAGAATACTGGGATATTCTTACAGATACGTCAGTGCCTACTTTTCGCTCGGATAATCCCTCAAGGTGCATTGACTATATCCTTGGTCTTAAAAGTGAAGGAAGAAGCTATACAACAAATAAGACAGTGGTTGAGGAGGAGCCTGTTGCTTCAGATCATCTTCCCGTGTGGGCCGAAATTGAGACAGTGTTTAACTAAATATTCTGATCATGAAACCTGCAAAACCATTATCATTTCTGACCATCCTTCTGATCGTATTGCTGTCTTCAGCCGGAGCACAGGCCCAGTCAAAAAAAGAAACTCCTTTCAATATCATTACATACAATATCAGATATAATAATCCGGGAGACGGCGAGAACGCCTGGCCTTTAAGAAAGGATAAGGTGGCAGGATTGCTGAGATTCCATAAAGCTGATATTTTCAATGTCCAGGAAGCCCTGATCGATCAGATCAATGATCTTAAGAGCTCCTTCCCGGAGTTTGAATGCTATGGTTTGGGACGCGATGACGGAAAAGAAGACGGTGAACACATGTCTGTATTTTACAGAAAATCCAGATTTGAAAAGCTTGCCGAAGGTACATTCTGGCTGAGCGAGACAGCTGACAGACCGGGAATGGGATGGGATGCAGCCTGTAACAGAACATGCACATGGTTGAAACTTAAAGATATCACTACTAAAAAGACTTTTTTTGTTTTCAATACACATCTCGATCACAGGGGAACAAAGGCGCGCTCAGAGGGTGTTAAGCTGATCCTTAGCCGTATAGCTGAACTAAACCGGGAAAATCTTCCCCTGATACTGACCGGCGATTTTAATCTTAGAAAAGAATCGGAGCCCGTGCAGTCGGTACTGAAAGTGCTTGATGACAGCCGGGATAAATCTCTTACACCACCTTATGGCCCTGATGCCACGGGCGGGGGATTTGCGGTCGGTGACCGAGGCAGAACAATAGATTTCATTTTTGTAAATAAAAAAGTAGTGGTACTGAGGCATGGTGTACTGTCTGACTCATTCGGAAAGTATTATCCGTCTGATCACAAACCCGTGCTTGCTGAAGTCAGGCTATTCCATTAACTATAAACCAAAAAATTATGACAACCAGAAGAGAATTTTTTCAGAAAGCTGCCCTGGGTACCGCAGGTCTTGCCTTTGGTGCAAAGAGCTATTCGCGTATTATTGGTGCAAATGACAGGGTAAGGGTAGGGATCGTTGGTTATTCAGACCGTTTCAGGGGGTCGCTGCACCAGTGTTTTATGAGCCTTTCAAAGGAAATGAATTTCGAGCTCACAGCTCTTTCTGATATCTGGAAATTAAGAAGGGAAGATGCTGACAGGTTCTATAAAAACCTGGGTATCAACCTCAGGCTGGCACGAAATAATGAGGAGCTGTATAACGCTAAGGATGTAGATGCGGTAATTATAAGTACTGCAGATTTCCAGCATGCACTTCATACAAAAGAAGCAGTGGAGGCGGGCTGTGATGCCTATGTTGAAAAACCTTTTGCCGAAACGATGGCTGATGCACGTATCGCAAGAAAGGCGGTTGAAGATACGGGCAAGATAGTCCAGATAGGTTCACAACGCAGGTCTGCAGGAAATTATATAGCTGCAGACGAATATATCAAATCCGGAAAATTCGGCAGGATAGTTATGGTTGAAATGACATGGAATGTCAATCAGCCCGGAAGATGGAGAAGACCGAATGTCGTTCCCTTGCTGAAGGCTTCCGATACCGACTGGAAAAGATATCAGATGAACAGGCCGCCTGCTGATTTTGATCCCAGAAAATATCTGGAGTTCAGACTGTTCTGGCCATATTCATCCGGCATACCCGGTCAGTGGATGGCTCACCAGAT
>JAAYKX010000354.1 GCA_012522155.1 Bacteroidales bacterium | reverse complement strand
TATCGCTCCCGGAGAGGATCTGAAAAATATTGTACCAGGAGATATCATTGCATGGAAAAGGGAACAGGGATTTGTTGTTCACAGATTAATAAGAATCGAAAAAAGAGAAAATGAAATTCTTTATTACACTAGGGGAGACAGTTGCAGATATGAAGACAGACCCGTGACAGGTGAAGGGATTGCCGGAAAGGTAATCCGGACAGAAGACAGGAGAAACAGGATAAAAGAAGGAGATCAGCTCAGAAAAAAACCTTTTTATTCAATTAACCGGATAACCGTAAGATTAATAACCGGAATAAAACATCTGACAAATAAACTGTCTGCTATCTTTGTAAAAGCATCAGGGCCGAATGAATAATAAATTCAAATATTTCAGGGAATCGCTGAAACTGGTATGGCAAAGTGCTCCGGGATGGACTTTTGCCAATATCCTGCTTTCTGTCCTCAGGAGTATTCTGCCCCTGCTTCTTATCTGGCTGCTGAAGAACCTCGTTGATGAACTGACAAAGACTGTATCACTGAATTCCCCTGAAGTCCTGCCTTCAATCTTATGGCTGATTACTGCAGTTGTTATAATCTGGTTTGTAGATGAAGCCACATCGGACCTCGGAAATTATGTCCGTAAAAAACAATCGATGAAACTGGAAATTCACATGTACGGTCTCATCCATTCAAAGTCCGTGAGGCTCGACCTGCTTAATTTCGAATATTCCGGATATTTCGATTCTCTTTCAAGGGCTTCAAGGGAAGCACCCTGGAGACCAAACAGTATACTCAACAACATAGTATCGGTTTTCCGGAGCCTTCTGTCACTTATGCTCATGGCCGGAGTGCTGGTTGTTCTTCACTGGGCAGTGGCACTGCTGCTTTTCGTGGTGAACATCCCCGGAATATGGCTCAGGCTCAAATATGCCGGTACCCTTTACAATTTTCAGCGTGAACAGACGCCGGAGGCCAGGAAAGCAGCCTATTTCAACTGGCTTCTCACGGGCGACAGACCTTCACGGGAAATAAGACTTTTCGGTCTTGGAGACTATTTTACCGTGTTATTTAAAAAGTCCTTCCTCAAAACAAAAGAGGAAGAGATCAGGATAATCAGAAAAAGAACGGTCATTGAACTGGTTTCCGATCTGGTTAAGGCATCTGCCGTGATGATTACCCTGGTCTTCCTGACAAGGGAAACCATAGGAGGGAAACTCACCCTTGGACACATGACCATGTTTGTCCTGGCATTCCGGCAGGGAATGATGTATATCAAGGATCTTCTCAGCTCACTGGCCGGCCTGTATGAAGATTCACTCTTTATCGGGGATATATTTGAATTCCTTAATCTTGAAGAAAAAATAAAAGCCTTCCCCCCGGTCGCGGAAATTCGGGAATTCAGCTCTGATATCAGGGTGAACAATATCTCCTTCACATACCCGGGCAATAATACCCATACAATTAAAGATGTATCCTTCAATATCAGGAAAGGAGAGGTAATAGCTGTTGTCGGGCCGAATGGTGCGGGAAAAACGACCCTTGTCAGACTTCTTTGCAGGCTGTATGATCCGGATTCGGGATCAATAAGCATTGACGGAAAAAACCTGAAAAACCTTGATCCTGATCAATACAGGAAACTTCTTTCAGTGGTCTTCCAGGATTTCATGCTTTATAATCTTGGTGCGGGCGAAAATATCCGTCTGGGAAACATTTCGGAATCAAATGCTTCAGAAAATATCATATCGGCTGCCAGAATAACCGGCATTCATGACCTGATAAATGATCTTCCGGACGGATATTCCACGATCATAGGAAACCTGTTCAACGACAGCCGTGAACTGAGCTGGGGAGAATGGCAGAAACTTGCACTTTCAAGAGCTCTTTTCAGGGATGCACCCCTGCTGATCCTTGATGAACCTTCGAGTGCCCTCGACGCTGATACCGAATATGAAATATTCAGCCGCTTCAGGGAGATTGTCAGGGGAAGAACATCGATCCTCATCAGCCACAGGTTTACAAATGTGAGCCTTGCCGACCGCATAGTGGTACTCGCCAATGGCAGTATTGCGGAAATCGGAACTCATGATGAGCTTCTGGAAAACAAGGGTATGTATCATGCCATGTACACGAAACAGACAAGCAGATTCCGGAAATGACAGAGTCTATGAACCTGAGAACTGAAGAACTGCTTTTATGCGGACTTTGCCGGCTGTCATTCAGCAGCGGGCAGATCAAAAAGCTCAAAAACTTAATTGACAACACAAATGACTGGGATTATTTTTTGTCGCTGACACACAACCATGGTGTTTCTGCCCTGGTTTACCATAACAGCGGTAGGCTAGGTCTTGCTGATCATATCCCTCCGCCTGTGACAGGCCATCTGCGAAATTCATATATGATGAATCTGGCAAGAAATTCAGGCTTCATGGTAAAAATGACCCGTGTCCTTAACCTGCTCAACAACCGGAATATTAAAACAGTCCTGCTTAAGGGACTTGCACTGGAGTTATCGGTTTACGGAAATTCCGGATTGCGTCAGATGACTGATGTGGATATCCTGGTTTCGCCTGAAAATGCTCTTGCAGCCAGACAAATACTTATTGAAAACGGATTCGTGTCAAAGCCTCTGAAATCTGTCCTGTACAAACCGCTGCTTACCTGTTCGGGAAAGCATCTTCCGGGTCTTTCAGGTGAAGGCCTTTCTGTTGATATTCATAATGATCTGTTTGGAAGAAAGAAATCTTTCCTCACCCGGATATTTTATGATGAGAGTACAGAAACGCCTGTAGGCGGGGAGAAGGCTTATATGCCTGCCCCACTGATGTTTTTTGCCTATCTTGTAAAACATCTCTGGCTCCACGAGATGAAAAATGAATCCCAGCTAAGACTTTATACCGACCTGGTGGTCCTGATTGAAAAACATGGCGGGGAAATTCTGGGACCCGCACTCACCACACTTGCTGAAAAGGCTGGAATAAATGAGATCATGGCATCCCGTCTGAAACCATTGAGGGATATTCTGGAAATACCCTTTCCTGCCGTAATAAATAGTTTTATTGATAAATGGGCTGCCCCGGAATCACTGGATAAATTCCTGTTTTTTCTGAAAAGTCCAAAGAATAACCCGCCTGTAAACAAGACACGGCTTTATCGTTACCATTTAAACGAAATACCCGGATTGCACCGTAAATTTTTATTTGTTGCCGGTGACCTTTTCCCTTCTCCAGAATTCATGAAAAACAGATACGGGTGTACCAGCAGACTGGAAGCCCTTTTATACTATCCCCTCAGACTGGGAAAGCTATGGTATCTGATCGGATAAAAATCAGCATTGCGGGAATGTAACCGGATTTGACAGCCTCCGGTTTTATCCTGATATTCAGAAACTTTAGAATCAACAGGTAACAATTCAGCACTTGTTTCTATAAATCATCAAACCTAAAACCGGCTTACTGGCCTTATCTTCCCTTTCAGCTAACTGAATAAACAGACTAAAAATGTTGTCAGGTCGTGAAATATCATTTTCCCCGGAAGCTTTGCAAATAAAAAAATCAAATTTTTTAAATTTCTTTCAATACTGACATGCCCCCTGATTATTTATGAAAATTTAGAATTAAAAGGCAATGTCATATTATCCAAAATCCTAATAATATGACAAAAACAAAAAGAGAACTAATAAAAGAGAGTATCCTGAACCTTATCAGGCTCAGGTCTGCCGGCACTCCTGCTGACCTGGCAGACAGATTTGGAATAAGCGAGAGAAGCATAAAAAGAATGATAAGTGAGTTGAAACGTGAAGGTTACAGGATTATATTCTGGCATGGAGGAAATACTTATATCCTTGAATACGATATGGATGAGGATATAAAACGTGCTGTCTGAAAAGATCTCCGGCATTCCGCCTGAAAAACCACCAGTGCTCCGCCTCAAAAAGCCACCTGTATTCCACCTGAAAGACCTTCTGCCCGGGATGGATCCGGATATAACAATCCCCGGATCGTCAGCATCCTGAAAAGTGGTTACCTCAAATCCGGGGATATAAGGTGTTTCTTTCATGAAACACCAACCTTTAAGCACAACTTGTGCAGCGAGATTTCATCCGATCCGTGTATTATTTACCACGGACCCGTAGCAGATTAATATTACCCTAGAAAAACCAATTTAAATCCCCCCGGGGACAGACAAGCCATTTAAATGAACTATTTATCCACACGTTATCAACAGGTTAATTTATTATAATCCAAGTGTTTATCTGCCGATTGTTGATAACTTTATTAATCGTCTGTATTACATTCACTTGACAGATAATCTGTTCAACATACAGCACTATTTCAATAGCTTGCTGTCTGCTTTTAAAAGATCTGCTTTGTCCCGGATTCAGATTGTTCTTTCGCAAACAGCGCCAATCCTGTATCCATTCAGCAACACTACAGCCACTGAACAATAATATTTCATAATACTTTTATCATCAATATTATTGAAACAAGCACGAAGAAATATGGATTTTCAGAATATCAATTACTGATCATTGGGACCACTCACTGGGCTCACGATCCCAGCGATGCTTTCTCAGCTCCTGCAACAGGGCATCACTGAGCGGACCTGCATCACTTGTTGAGATATTGGATCTTACATGAGAATCCTTACGCATACCGGGGATTACCGTGCTGATGGCAGGTTCACTCAAAATAAACCTGAGTGCCATTTCAGGCATTGTCATCCCTTCCGGAACCAGCGGTTTAAGAGCATCGGCATGCTCCACACTGGAATCCAGGTTCTCCTTTACGAAATATGAATTTCTCCAGTCACCTTTCGGCCAGGTACTGTCCTTTGTCAATTTACCCGTCAGGGTACCTTCATCAAAAGGAACCCTTGCTATAAGCGCAACATTCATTTCACGACAGGCAGGAAACAGTTCATCTTCAGGATTCTGATCAAAAATATTATATATTACCTGAACGGAATCAATCAGGCCGCTTCTTACTGTCCTGACGCCGTTCCACGGCTCCCAGCGGTTAACGCTAATGCCAATGGCATGAAACAAACCCTGTTCCTTCAGCTCCATCATCTTTTTCAATCCCCTTTCATCTTCCAGCCATCCATCCTCCCAGGTATGGAACTGCATCAGATCATAGGAATCCAGCCCGAGATTCTTCAGACTGCGCTCAACAAATTCCTGAATATGATCAGGAGGAAAACAGTCCTCAAGTGTATATTCCCTTTTGCTGGGCCACTTGAAATTCCTTGGCGGCATTTTGGTTGCAGTGTACAGCTTTTTGTCCGGGTTGGCTCTTACAAGCTGCCCGATCAGATCTTCACTCTTACCCCTTCCATAGGCCCATGCCGCATCAAAGAAGTTGCATCCGAGATCAACTGCAAGCTGAAGGGATTTCATTGATTCCTCATCATCCGAACCGGTCCACGATCCCATTCCCCATGTACCATATCCAATCTCGCTTATTTTCCATCCTGTTCTGCCAAATGTTCTGTATTTCATGTGCTTTGCATTTAATTTATTTCACAACATATCAAAATATTTTGAAGTCTTCCGGAAAAACACCTCAGATCTCATCTGTCATGAACAGGTCTCACCGGACATGCTCACTGAAAACCGTATGATTTCCCCGGTGATCCTTCCCGGTTCTTATTTACTTATCTATAAGGATATTCCTTAACTGATCAGTTTTCGTGATATCAAATCCTGATCCGGAAAAATATTCATTTATCCCCCCATAATGATTGTCAATACGATCGAAAACAGTAATGATGTCTTCCTTTTTTTGTGTTATGGCGTGCAGCACCGAATCAGCCGGAAAAAGTCCCAGGGTAATAAGCCTCCTGATTCTGAGCAGCTTTGTGTAATGAGGTACCATTGATTCGTTTGAAGCCATATAATCCCTGATGATCTCATCCCTTTCAGCGCCTGCAATCATCTGGAACAGTGCGCTCAGAACGCCGGTTCTGTCCTTTCCTGCCTGGCAGTGAATAAGCAGCGGAGTATTGTCCGTTTCAAGAATCAGTTCTGCCGTCCTGCCCAGAACTGGTCTGACAGCATCAACAATATCAATATAAAGTCCGTTGATCACCCGGTTTATTGCACCCGGATCATAACTCCGTTTCATCAGTGGCCTGAGTCTTTCACGGGTAACACTTTCAAAACTCAACGGAAGATTTATGATACTGATCCCGGGAATTTTTACTTTCCTTTTTGAAAACTCCGCCGGGTCCCTCAGGTCTGCAATTGTTTTTATTCCCAGAGCCTGTAGCTTTTTAAAATCCCTTCCACTGATCCTGTCCGGACTGGCCGATCTGTATATCAGGCCTTTTCTCATGGTACCGCCTCCGGTAAGTTTTAACCCGCCCGCATCCCTGAAATTTAATACTGATTTGATATTGGTATCTGCACTTATATTCTTCATTGAGGTAAAAATAACGAATATTGTCACAAAAACTCAATCTGAAATACAAAAAGAAAGCTAGCGGGAATCTGAAATCCGCAATGATAATACAGGGGAGCACTTGTTCACCAGGAAGAACACTTATTCACCAGGCGGAACACTTGTTCACCAAGGCAGCACTTGTTTTCCGGGAGAAATATTTATTCACCGGGCGGAACACTTGTTCACCAAGGCAGCACTTGTTTTCCGGGAGAAATATTTATTCACCGGGCGGAACACTTATGCACACACAAATTGTTGATAAATCATGTTTTTCTGCCTTGCTGATTTAATAATTCACAGTTCACAATCAGAAAATCAGTTTTATTTTTAAGGCCGTCTGATATCAGTGTTTAATATTATCAAATAAATCGATCCATCACGGATTGTTATGTAAATTTTTAAAAACCATTTATTATGAAGAAAATCGGATTATTATTTCTGACAGGAATTTTATTTATTTCCGTATCCTGCAACAAGTCTGAAGAGGATACAGGCAATCTTGTTTTCAAGGGTGTAGCTCATCTTGAAGCAGCACCTCCATCAGATGCTAAAAGTGCCAGGGCAGCATTTGCGGATGACCCGCCGGTTCATACCATGCATGCCGCCAATATGAAGTTTGATGTTGCTGAAATATGGGTTTCTCAGGGTCTTGCAGAAGATGGTGTTGAAAATGATTTTAAATGGCACCTCATAGGCAGTAACGAGGGACTTAAAACTGTTGATGAGTATTCGTTCAGTGCCGCAGATCTGCCCGTAGGTGAATACAGAAGTCTTAAAATGGTGTTCAGGAACCGGGTCATCCGCATAGCAGTATATGCAGATGATCTGACCAGATCGGTTGAAATGGCCGGTTCCCTTAATGAGCAATCGGAAGAAGACGATACCCTTATAACAAATTATTTCTCCCAGAACGGAAATTTTTCATTATCGGAAAACAAATTTAAACTGGCTTCACCAGGTGAGAAAATAAGCGGATTCACAATAAAAAGTGGCGAAACAACGACTGTGGCATGGAGACTGGGAGGTCCTGACAGCAAGATTACCGATTGTACATTTGACTGGGTTGATACAAATGGCAACGGTGAATGGGACCCGGGTGAGGATGAAATTGGTAATTACGAATGCACCAAGGATAATCCCATGTTTTCATTCAGTATTGAAGACTGATTGTTTTCCTGGCAGGAGGAATAATAGTTGTTTGTGTTGGTCTTTATTTTTCAGGACAAAGCCTGACAACACTGTATTCCTCCTCCTAATTTACTGCGCTGAGTTTTTATTCCCTTTTTAAAAGCTGTCAGCACCACCCCGCTGTACTGCCTCCAGGGATATTCATTATCGCGGGACTATTGTATTTTTATGGTTCTTTGGCCCATTGCAGCAGTGTCCGGATAAAAATCTAT
>JAAYKX010000353.1 GCA_012522155.1 Bacteroidales bacterium | reverse complement strand
GGATAACTGAGGCATTATCAGCAGAAAAATCATAATCATAACTGTGATACAGCTTCTGTTTTTCATGCTTTTGTTTTTTGAATTAATATTGCTGTTTAAAAATATCTTTTCTGCAGGATAGCCACCAGATCCCCCTCAGCCAGTTTAACCGGATTGTTCTTGGATTCGGTGTTCAGTGCTATTTCCTGCAGTCCCTCTTCACCGATGCCGGCCTGCCTCAGCCCCGGCAGATTCAGCTCAGCACTCAGTTCATAGAGATATTCAATGAACTCATCAACCAGCCTGTCATCACTTTTCTCCCGGGCATCATCGAGAAAAAGCCTTGCAAGGAAAGCATATTTTTCCAGGAAGGACTGATTGCCCGACCTCTCCCGCAGCCGTCTCACAGTCATTTCATTGGATGCTGCCATCAGGGTGCCGCATATAAGACCGTGCGGAATATCATACAGAGCTCCTGCTGCTGATGCAAAACCATGAACAACTCCCAGTCCGGCATTGGCAAGACAGATACCTGATGTGAGAGCTGCAAAAGCCATTCCTGTTCTTGCATCCCTGTCTTTTCCGTTGCGGTAAGCCCGCAGCAGGGATGATTTCACAGCCTTCAGCCCTTCAAGCGCCAGGGCATCAGTATATTCATTTGAGCCCGATGAAAGATATGCTTCTGTAAGCTGGGTAAAGCAATCCATACCTGAGGCAGCCGTTACTTCGGGCGGACATGAGACAGTCAGCTCCGGGTCAACCAGGGCCGTATCGGGAACAAAATTATCATGCCTGAGGGACTTCTTGAATCTGTCCGTCCCTTTTCCCGAGATGACCGCATTCTTTGTTGCCTCACTGCCTGTCCCGGAAGTCGTCGGCACTGCAATAAAAGGGATCTTTGTCCCGGGATGGTCCAGGGAACCAACTCCCTCGAGATAGTCCCTTACACTGCCTTTAACGGTCAGCATGGCAGAAATTGCCTTGCCGGCATCCAGCACACTTCCCCCTCCCACCGAAACAACAAGGCCGGGCGGGTCATTCCTGTAAAGACTGACTGCATCATCAATCAGTCTGTCGGATGGCTCACCGCTGACAACAAATCTTTCCACCCCGGCTCTTCCCGGTCCTTCCATTGTCTGCACAAGACCGGATCCGGGGAAAGCATCCCCTGATACGAATCTGCCGGTAACAAGAAGTACCCTGCTGCCGTAATTACTGATAAGGGCAGGCAGCTCTCCGGATTTTCCCCTGCCGAAAATGATATGAGGCAGTCTGCTGAAACGAAATGATTTTATCACTATTCCCGTTTTTCAGGTTTTAAAATATTGTATCTGACTCCCTTTCGTGGCTCTGCCATCATATTGCCGACTTTATCACGCCAGTTCAGATAATGTGCAGTCTTTTTATGTGCTTCCACATCTTCCTCCGACTCATAGGCTTCATATATCAAGAACCTGACGGGGTCATCCGCCTGCTGGCAGAAATCAAATCTCAGATTTCCGGCTTCCTTTACCGATTCGTTATGGTTTTCCTCAGTCGCCTTTATAAAATCATCAACCGAGCCGGGTTTTACATGTACATAAACACAGGTAACTATCATTTTTCATATTTTTTAATAAAAACTTCTTTCAAAAAACAAATCCTTTTCCGTACTGCTTTGCCACACATCAGCGGAACACTTTCTTCAAACAAAGCGCCGGGGAGAATTGGTTTTCACCGGCAGCTTAACGGGCAACATCAATATCCTTCTTTTCCCTGAAGAAAAAGATAAAACACACAAGAACAGCTATCGCAATATAGGTCGGGATGAACCATATCTTCTGCCACTGATAAACCTGACCAACCGTGTAATAATTGGTTACAAAGCCTGAAACCCAGGTGCCTATGAACATTCCCAAGCCGTAGGTCACAAAGGTGAACAGTCCCTGTGATGCACTTTTTATCCTTTCATTTGATTTTTTCTCAGTATACATATATCCTGTCACAAAGAAAAAGTCATAGCAGATACCGTGAAGTATTATTCCTGCGTAAAGCATCCAGGCATTCGGTCCCATATCGCCGAAGGCAAAACATACATACCTGGCAATCCAGGCCGACATTCCGATAAGAAGCATATTTTTGACACCTATCCTGTTAAAAAGAAAAGGTATTGCAAGAATGAAAAGAGCTTCCGAAATTTGACCCATCACCATTTTACCCGCAGCATTCTGCATCCCTGCCTGGTTAAGAAACAGGTTTGCAAATCCGAAATAAAAGGACAGGGGTATACAGACAAATATGGCAGCTATGAAGAAGATCAGATACGGCCTGTCACGGAAAAGTACAAATGCATCAGTACCCATTACCGATTTCACTGATGTGGGTTCCCTGGCAGGCGGCGGAGTGTCGGGAAGAACAAAACTGAATAAACCCAGGCCTGTTGATAAT
>JAAYKX010000048.1 GCA_012522155.1 Bacteroidales bacterium | reverse complement strand
TTTATGAGGGGTATATTCAATGTGATCTGTTATTGCTATGGCATCCAGTCCGTCTCTGAAGGCTTCTCCCACTCTGATGGTAGGCCATACGTTTCCGTCAGAAAAAGCAGTGTGAAGATGCAAATCACATTTCAGGGTAACATATCCCGGGAGGTCCGGAAGATTAATGATCTTTCTCTGCCCTGTTATCAGGGAAGCTGTGGAAATGATCAGCAAAACAAGTGTAGTCAGTCTTTTCATGAATGGAGGATTATTTTGGTTTTTGGTTATTTCAGGATTCATGGCCTGTTCCCTGTATTTCCTCATAAAAATATGCAATTTTTTCGTCGAAATCGTCCCAGGTATATATCTTTTTCTTCCTGTTAAAGAAATAGAAATTAAGCATGGCAAAGTCACCTGCGCACATTGTTGCATGAACAAACAGCAACAGGGACAAACTCCATTTCCAAAGGCCGGGCAGAATGAAAACAAGCAGTATCAGTGAAAGGCTGATAAGGATGAACGGTGCCAGTGCAACGAGTTTGAATTTTTTCTGACCGGTTACATAGCGGTGTGCCGTTACATAGAACATATACTGTTTCAGGTCCATTCCCATTCTGATCCTTCTGGCACCGGCCGCCAGATAGATTATTATATGGATCAGCTCGTGAAGGGGTATCAGAAGCAGCGGAAACACGATCAGACCGAGGAATGAATGCAGTACGATGCTCATCAGGGGGAAATAGCCCGCAATATTTATTCTCACTGTAATGGCAATACCCAGGAAAATTATACAAACCGCCCAGAAAAAGATCATTACTTCCGATTTTCTCCGGATATAGTCAACAACGAAATCGATCAGTTCGTCATATGGTAATCTGAGCACTTCCCTGTATTTTGACGGATCTTCAAGATCCTCCACCTGCAAAGCCATAAAATAGATTTTAACAAATTTAACTTTTTACGGGAAAAATTCCTTCTGCCCCTGAGAAACATTCTGATGTTGACCTCTGCTATCATCAAATGGCCCGTAATTTGATAAATTTGCATATTATACCGGTGAATGTGAAAAATTTCTTTTTTATAATAACCCTTTTTATGATTCTTTTCCCGGCTCCGCTGCTGGGCCAGACGGATACAACCGGAAAGACTGGCGGAAAACCGGCTGTTACTGATTCGCTTCAGGAAAAAATACATGTTTTGCAGCAGGTTGAGAGAAACGGTGTGATCCTTCCCGAAATTGAAATAAAGGAAGTGACGATAATAGGCCGTCAGCAGGAAAGCAGCAATCCGAGGAGGGCCAGGGCACAGATAGAGCAGTATGACAGACTTGTTTACAATCTTAAAAAAACTTATCCTTATGCCGTGATAGCCAGGAATAAACTTTCTGAGGTCAATACCCGGCTGGAACAAATCCCGGAAGAAAAGGAGAGAAGGAAATACCTTAAAGATTTCGAAAAGGAATTGTTTGCCGAATTTGAAGCTGATGCAAGAAATATGACTATTACCCAGGGAAGACTTCTG
>JAAYKX010000047.1 GCA_012522155.1 Bacteroidales bacterium | reverse complement strand
TTCAGATCCTGCTTCTGTATCATGGTTCCCATAGCCCCGTCAAGAATAAGGATCTTCTGTGCAATGATATCTTCAGGTGAATATTTCATGTCAAATACTTAAATCATTTCCCTTCCCTTAAACCGGATAAAAATATGAAATATAACAGTCAGATAATGATTATTACCTTTAGTATGAAGAGCATCCATGTTTTATGGAACGAATGATTTTTTCGCGGTCAAATATAAGAATGATTTTTCACAAAAAGCCTTTTCAGGGTCCGAAGTTCCTGTAATATTGAGCTTCCGGCGAAGCCGGGTCATTTTCCTGTGAGGGATAGTATTTTTCTCGTATTTTTGCACTGTTCAAATTTATGATGCATGCAAAACAATTTTTATATATACAACAGCCTTACAAGGACCAGGGAACTTTTTGAACCCCTTCATCCTCCATTTACCGGATTATATGTATGCGGACCGACGGTATACAGCGATGCCCATCTCGGACATGCCCGTCCTGCGGTCACCTTCGACCTGCTTTTCAGGTATCTCTCACATCTGGGCTATAAGGTCCGCTATGTAAGGAATATCACTGATGTCGGACACCTTGAGGATGATTCCGATGACGGCGAGGACAAGATCGGCAAGAAGGCACGTCTGGAACATCTTGAACCAATGGAACTTGTTCAGAAATACATGAACAATTTCCTGAAGAACATGGAACAGCTCAACACATTGCCCCCCTCTATCGAACCAAGGGCATCCGGACATATCATTGAGCAGGTGGAAATGATTAAAAAGATCATCAGCGCAGGTTATGCCTATGAAGTCAACGGCTCGGTATATTTCGACGTGCCGAAGTATAATGAGAAATTCAATTACGGAAAGCTCTCCGGAAGGGTACTGGAGGAACTTCAGCAAAACACCCGCTCACTGGAAGGAAGCAGTGAAAAACGCAGTCCCTGGGATTTTGCCTTATGGAAGAAAGCCACTCCCGGACATATCATGAAATGGCCTGCGCCATGGAGCACGGGTTTTCCCGGCTGGCATCTCGAATGTTCAGCCATGAGCACAAAATACCTCGGAGAGGTCTTCGATATTCATGGCGGTGGCATTGACCTGCAGTTCCCTCATCATGAATGTGAAATAGCCCAGTCAACCGCTGCCCTCGGAAAGGAATCCGTCAGGTACTGGATTCATAACAACCTTATCACCATAAACGGCCAGAAGATGGCCAGATCGCTGGGGAATTTTATTACACTTGACCGGCTTTTTTCGGGTGATCATCCACTGCTTCAGCAGGCATACAGTCCTATGACCATCAGGTTTTTCATTCTCCAGGCACATTACCGCAGCACTGTTGATTTCTCGAACGAAGCCCTCAGCGCTGCCGGAAAAGGACTGCGCAGGCTTATGAAAGCGGTTGCAGGTCTCGGCAATCTGAAAGCGTCAGGCGACTCCACCCTGGATGTTGCTGCGATCCGGAAGGGATTCTATGAAGCTATGAATGATGATCTGAATACTCCCCTTCTTCTTTCACGCCTGTTTGACAGTATAAAATATATCAACTCAATAAACGAGGGTACGGACAGGATCAGCAGCAGTGACCTTGAAACCTTCAGATCCCTTTTCGGGACTTTCGTTTTCGGCATACTGGGACTGAAAGATGAAACGGCAGGCCGCGATGATGAAAAGCTCACCTCCGATCTGATGAAAATTATCATCGATCTCCGTCAGGATGCCAGGAGCAAAAAAGAATGGGAGGTTTCGGACCATATCAGGGAGGAGCTGAAAAAGTCGGGTATTATTCTGAATGATACCAAAGAGGGGATGACATGGAACCGGGAATGACAAAGACTGAAAGCCATCCGAATCCTTCCCGGAAATCCGGTATAGTCCTTATCGGCAGACTGCCCCTGGGAGGTCATTATCCCGTCCGCATCCAGTCGATGACCAATACCGACACTCTTGACACAAAGGCTTCAGCAGCACAATGCATACGGATAATTGCAGCCGGTGCAGACATGGTAAGACTAGCTGCACAGGGCATAAAAGAAGCCCGTAACCTTGAAAACATCAAAAGGGAGATCAGGAATGCAGGTTTCAGCACACCCCTTATAGCAGATATTCATTTCAATCCTGCCGCAGCAGAAAGCGCTGCAAAAATAGTTGAGAAGGTCAGGATCAATCCCGGGAATTATGCCGACAAGAGGGCTTCCTTCATCAGGAATGAGCTCAGTGAAAAGGAATACAATGAGGAACTGGAAAGGATTCATGAAAGGCTTCTTCCTCTGATAAACATATGCAGTGAAAATAACACGGCTATCCGTATCGGAATCAATCACGGTTCACTTTCCGACCGTATCATGACACGCTACGGGAATACTCCCGAAGGAATGGTACAGTCAGCCCTTGAATTCATAAATATTTTCCGGTCCGAGAATTTTGACAGACTGGTTTTATCTGTCAAATCTTCTGATACAGGAATTTTACTTGAATCCAACAGACTACTGGTACAAAGAATGCAGGAAAACGGCATGGTCTTTCCCGTTCACCTCGGAGTAACCGAAGCCGGTGAGGGTGAAGACGGGAGGGTGAGGTCCGCCGCCGGAACAGGGGCATTGCTGTCTGAGGGAATAGGTGATACGATAAGAGTATCGCTGTCTGAAGATCCGGAAAAAGAAATACCGGTGGCAAGGGAAATAGTGGATTTCCTTTGTGGTCCAAGGGGCCGCATAAAAATGCCCGTCCCGGCACAGGATTTTGTAACAAGGGAGAAACCTTGCAAGCCGGAGGTAATCACCTATAATGAGGGACGTTACCTGAAAGAGGACAGTACACCGTTTACCGGGAAGATGCTTATTTTCAATTTCAACTCCCCTCCTCTCCTTTCAGGCAGGCCTGATGCAGGCGATTATCTCAATCCTGTCTTCGATGAAGATGACCCGGTAAAACTTTCCATCCGCGCATCAGCATTGCTTGGACGCTATTTCATTCTGAGGCAGCCCGAAGGCATCTGCATAACCAACAGGGGAAAAGTACAGGGAGAAACATTAAAGGAACTTTCATTTTCAATACTCCAGGCAACCGGGGCCAGGATAAGCCGTAACCAATATATTTCATGTCCCACCTGCGGGAGAACAAAGTTCAACCTGCAGGATGCGGTCAAAAAGGTTAAGGAAGCAACAGACCATTTCAGCGGACTTAAGATAGCGATAATGGGATGTATAGTAAACGGGCCGGGTGAGATGCAGGGGGCTGACTACGGCTATGTGGGTTCAGGCACCGGCAGGGTTCATATCTACAGGGGTAAAGTTCCGGTATATAAGAACGTTCCCGAAGAGGAAGCCATCGCGAAGCTGCTTGAAATAATAAATGCAGACATGGATCAGGATTCCTGAAAACCAGAAAAATGCACCGGCTCCGGCTCAGACCATCCTGAAATCAAGCTGCTTTTTCTGCAGATCGGCTTTCACCACTTCTATCATAACCTTATCACCCAGAGTATATACTTTTCCTGTTGACCGGCCTCTCAGGCAGTAATTATCTTCATCATATTCATAATAGTCACCGTCAAGTTCCCGGATATTGATCATGCCCTCACAGTGGTTCTCAATTATCTCCACATAGATTCCCCATTCAGTAACTCCCGAGATGATTCCTTCATATTTTTTCCCGGTCTTGTCACTCATGAATTCCACCTGCTTGTATTTGATGGATGCCCGTTCAGCCTCGGCTGCCAGTCTTTCCATTTTGGAGGAATGATCACACATTTTTTCATAATTCTTCTTTCCGCAGGGATTTTCGCCGTTCAGATATGCAGTAAGCAGCCTGTGCACCATCATGTCGGGATACCTTCTAATGGGGGATGTAAAATGAGTATAATGCCTGAATGCCAGACCATAATGTCCTATATTATCTGTTGAGTACACAGCCTTTGCCATGGCCCTCAGTGCAAGCGTCTCAATTATGTTCTGCTCCTTCCTGCCTGATATTAAAGTCAGCAACCTGTTCATCGCCTTTGGAAAGGGAGCACCGTCTTTTCCCTCAAGTTTATAGCCAAAACGGCTGATGAAATTGGTAAAGTTTGTGATCTTTTCAGGATCAGGCTTATCATGTATTCTGTAAACAAAAGTCCTTCCCCTCAGTTTCCTGCTTACAAGTTCTGCAACCCTTCTGTTTGCCAGAAGCATGAATTCCTCTATCAGCTGATTGGCAGTTCCCGCATCACGGAATTTTATTGCCAGGGGCCGTCCGTCCTTGTCCAGGTCAAACTCCACTTCAACCTTTTCAAATGCAAAAGAACCCGAGGAAAATCTTCTCTTCCTGAGCTTCTGTGCCAGGTTATGAAGAACAAGAAGCTCATCCTTCATCGTCCCGGATCCCGTATCAATCACATTCTGTGCTTCGGCATACGAGAACTGCCTGTCGGAGTTGATTATGGTTCTCCCGAACCATTCATTGAGGATCTGAGCCTTGTCATTCATTTCAAACACTGCGGAATAAGTCAGCTTATCCTCTCCCGGGCTGAGTGAACATATATTGTTTGAAAGTCTTTCGGGCAGCATCGGAACAACCCTGTCAACAAGATATACTGATGTGGCCCTCTGCTGTGCCTCTGCTTCGAGGAGTGAATCCGGACTGACATAGAACGTGACGTCAGCAATATGAATGGCTGCTTCCCAGTTTCCGTTATCAAGCTTCCGGAGTGAAAGGGCATCATCAAAATCACGTGCTTCGGCGGGATCGATGGTAAATGTCGGAACAGACCGGAAGTCCTTTCTCGCCTTTATTTCCTTTTCAGTTATCTCTGCCCGGATTTTTTCGGCATCCTTCACTACCTCCTCACTGAAATGATAGGGTAGTTCGAATTCCGCAAGTATTGCATGCATTTCCGTCTCATGCAGTCCCGGCTCACCCAGAACATTGATTATCTCACCAACAGGATTCCTTGATTTTGAATCCCATTCAATGACCTTTGCAACAGCTTTCTGTCCCTGCCTGGCCCCGTGTAACTTTGAAAGAGGTATGAACAAGTCGAAATGCATGTTTTTATTGTCGGGGATCAGAAATGCAAAACCCGGCATCACTTCGACGGTACCTACAAAAGAAGTACGCCATCTCTCAATAATTTCCACCACTTCACCCTCGGGCCTTGCACCCTTTTTCCTGGCAAACAGACATATTTTCACCTTATCGCCATGAAGAGCTGTATTAAGATTCCTTGCCGACACGAAAATATCTTCCTTAATATCATCTCCGGTGATAAAGGCATATCCCATCCGCGTCATGTCAACAGTTCCGTTTACGTAGGAACAGACGGTCCTGCCCCTGTACCTGCCCGGTTGAACCTCTTCCAGAAGCTCCTGCCTTTTCAGGCTTTTCAGCATCTCAGCAACCTGCTGTTTTTCAGCCGGATCAGTGACATTCAAACGTTTTGTAATCTGTTTATAATTTAAAATCTGTCTGTTATTTCCCGATAATACCG
>JAAYKX010000352.1 GCA_012522155.1 Bacteroidales bacterium | reverse complement strand
GGCCTGAAGGGCTTTGCTCTGTGCAGTGGCTTCATCAATGCCGGAGAGTCTCATTGCCAGGCGGAGCATCAGAGTATTTGCAAACTTTTTCCAGCGAATAATATCACCTCCGTAAAATATATCAGCACCCCTGAATGTAGGTTTTGAATCATCCATCATTGCAATGGCATCTTCCAGTTCTGTGAACATTCCGGTGTAGATATCCTTTTGCGTATCATACTTTGGCTTGTAATTCCCGATAAGAGCCTGCTGGGCTTCGGAATAGGGGATGTCGCCCATTGCATCCGTAAGAACATGATAGGCATATACCCTCATGATCTTAAGTGCGGCAATCTTGTTTACATCATCGGGTGAATTCAGTTCATCCATACATTGCTGTATCCTGTTCAGCTGGGTACTGTAGGTGGTGAATCCGGGTCCGGTGATATAATCATACTGTTTTCCGCCGATGTCCGGAACATCTTTGTACCTGGCCGAATAATGCATGCCGTCCATAAGGGAACCGCTGTTCCATGAGCAGTTCAGCAGAATGTTGGTAAACAGATATTCGGGGACTTTAAAATCGATAACATTGGGATTTCTGTTCAAATCCGTTAACGCATCTGAATTGCATGAAGGCAGTATTGTAATGCCAAGCGCTGCAACTATACATATAATTTTAATTCTCATATCGCTAACATTATAATTCATTAAAATTTCACCATTATATTAAAGCCCAGGTTTCGGGTCCTCGGTTCATTGACTCCACCGGTACCCTGAGCATTGGAGGTTGATTCCTGGAATTCGGGATCAAGTCCGTTTTCCCTTAAAGCCTTATCCTTGAAAATTGTAAGAAGGTTGCTTGAAACAAAGGCTACTGACATTGATTTTATTCCGCTAACTCCCAGTTTGTTCAGAGGAACATTATAGTTGAGAACAAGTCTGCGGAGTTTCACAAAATCAACACTGTAGGTGAATAATCCTGAATATCCTCTTCCCAGCTGGTTATAATAGCTCTGAATAGTTTCAGGGGTCCACAGGTAAGAGTATTCAGCACCGTTCTCATCAACTCCTGTCAGCTGCAGTCCGGTATCTCTTCCCGGCAAGGTCATCTTGGACAATCCGAAACGTGTGGCATAGAACATCAGGTTCTGGTAAGCCACTGCACCCAGCTTGGAGTCGATAAGGAAAGTAAGTGCGAAGTTTTTATAGTTAAGGGTGTTTGTCCATCCCATTGTGTGTGGTGGTATTCCAACCCCGGCAACACGTTCTTCGCCGATGGGATAATTGCTTGTCGAATTATAAACCGGTACCCCGTCTGAATTATATGAGGGATATATGGCCATTACCGTAGCATATGGCAATCCCGGGCGGTTTACAACCCTTACTCCCTGAATTCCTGATCCAAGAGATAATTCTGCGACGGTTTCTGCCAGTTCCACAATTTCACTCTTGTTATAGGCATAGTTGAATGAGGTGTTCCAGCTGAAGCCCTGAGGGGTTCTGGATTCTACCGGTGTTCCGGTAAGCATTATTTCAACTCCCTTGTTGGTGTTTTTGCCGATGTTTACATTACCGCCGGAGAACCCGCTGGCAGTCGATATATTAATACCTACGATATCATCAGTTGTTACCTTGCTGTAATAGGTGAAATCCAGTCCGAGACGGTTTTGAAGGATCTTGATATCAAATCCGCCTTCCGTTGTTGTTACCATAAGAGGCCTGAGATCAGGGTTCTGCAGGTTTGTTGACACATCCTGTGTCGGCATGTTATACCCGTTTGTTGTGCTGATAGTATATGTCTGTCTCACGGTACCTGCTCCGACAGTGGCACTTCCTACCTGTGCCCAGTTGGCGCGCAGCTTCACAAAATCTATCTCTTTCGGGAGATTTATGATATCGGATAATATGAGACCTGCTCCGATTGACGGATAAAAGATTGAGTTGGTTCCGGGATTCAACACCGAAAACCAGTCTTTTCTTCCGGTAAACGACATATATGCGAATCGTCTGTAATTTAAATCAACAGATCCGAAAAGTGAATTGGTTCCCCTGCTCGTTTCTCCCCTGAAATTGGATCCGGTTGTGGTTATTGTGCCAAGGTTTGAAAGACTGATAAAGTCGGGAATGACAAAATCACGTCCGTTAACCGTATTTATCTTGTTGAATATGCGTTCGGAGTTTACTCCCACAAAAGCACTGAGTGAAAAATCCTGTGTGATGGATGTATTATAATGAAGTGTTGACTGAAGGTTTGTTACTTCATCCTGACCGTTTTGTG
>JAAYKX010000351.1 GCA_012522155.1 Bacteroidales bacterium | reverse complement strand
CCGGTAATTGCGTTATGAACTGTGAAATTTTTTGCAGAAAGTCCATCATTTGAAATACAAACAGCAACTTTCACAGACCGGGGAAGATATCCAAGCTGATTTATTCTGATCCATGACTGGCCTAATACCGGGCCCAACAGAAAAATACATGCCAGTATAATGAAACTTCTCTTGTTCATGGTTTATTTATTTTTAATTCTTCAGAACCACCGGACTCAGCTGCCCTGAATGTTATCAGCGCCAGCCGTTCTGTTCAATATATTTTTTTAAGTTCTGCACCCCTGAAATAGTGCTTCAGGATATCATCGTAGCTGTATCCCCTTGAAGCCATAACTGCCGCACCAATCTGGCAAAGTCCAACCCCGTGGCCCCATCCTGCACCGTGAAGGGTAAATGTCACCCCTTTGCCGCTATCTGTTTTTTCAACATGAAAGCAGGAGCTGTAAAGGTGGGTTTTTGACAATGCTTTCCTGATCTCCAGTTCCTTTCCGATTATCATGCTTTTTTGTGTTCCTTCAATCTTCAATCGTGTTATCCGGCCCGAGCTGCCCCTCTCAAGGACTGTCAGCCCCCTCACCTTCCCAAAACCGATACCTGTTCCTTTCTTAATAATCTCACTTAGCTCAGCCTGGTCATAAATCACTTTCCATCTGAAAAACTCCATGGTTTTCAGGTCATAGTCATTTAGTACCTGGTTTAGAATAGTCTTGTCGGATGCGTTGCAGAATACATCAGGAGTGCTCCGGATCCAGTTCTCTGCATTTTCATTTTTTTTCAGATCCGGATCATATCCGGCCGTAGACACAGAATTGTCCATAATGCTTTGCAGATAGGGATGGCTCACCGGTCCCCATACATTTTCAAACAACTCCGTCATTCCGCCGCAGCATTTGGAGTACCTGGTATCACAAATTTTGTCATCATACACAAGCACTTCCCCGCCGGTTTCTTCAACCGCCGCCGCAACAACAGGCGAAGCTGCCCGTGTAATACCCTGATACCTCTGACAATGATCATCAGCACATACATCATAGTTCAGGTGATCCTCCCTGTCGTACCATCTTGTTATTTCCGTATCGCTGATAAACTCAGTAGGGTTTGAGGCACTATCCACCCTGCTCATCCTGCTCTTTTCAATCTGGGCGAGAAGCCAGCTTCTCGAGATCACTGCATGGGCTTTGAGAAGCTCTTTTGATGAGCTTGCCTTCATTTCGGAAGAGATCACACTTTTCAGGTATTCTTCGGTGTGTATCAGATTAACGGCAGTTATTTTGTCTTCTTCGGCAATAAATCTCAGATCTCCCTTAAAAACCTGGTCTTCTGTCCGCTGCCAGTGAAAATCGATACCTATCACAACATTGTGAAGGGTAAATGATTCGTCACCTCCGGCTGCCCTCAGAATGATCTGATCCGGCCGGCTTATCTCTTTATCTCCTGAAACTAATACAATTGTGCCGCTGCGGTAAAATACCCTGCATTTCCCGGATAACACACAAGCATCCGGATCTGATACATATTTCCCATCCAGAGTAAAAAAAAGTTCAGGTGCAGATAATATACCGGCATGAATTTCCGATATTTTTTTTTCGCTGTTCATTTTAATTCATTTATTATCATGTACAATTCTTCTTCCTGCAAACACACCTGCCTGAAAATATCTGCGATATCATTTTCGGTGACTTTGTGAAAATCTTCTTCCCTGGGGGTGATAACCAGTCCTCCCAGGTCAACTGAAGCGGGACTGATTGTTATTTTATCCCTGCCGGATGCATAAAATTGCCGGGGACGGTGCTGTTTGCGGGGAAAGATATGAACAGTCAGGGTTCCACCTGTCCGGTATACGAGTATGTTCATCATTGGCTCCGCTTCACTGTTACGGGACTGCCCCCCTGGTTCAGGCTGAGATACTGTTCCGGGTTCAGGTTCAGGTTCTGTTCCGGGCTGAGATACTGGTCCCGGCTGAAGGCTTTCATAAACCGATTCAAACAGACTTTCCAGGGTTTTCTTTTCCCGGCCTTCCAGGGTAATGATTCCTCTAAGATAGCCGGTCCAGTTCAATATTCCATATCCGGGTCCGGATAATATCCTGTGTGTGAACTGCTGCGATTCATAATCTTTTTCAAGAGGCATGTATCCCCTGCTGACTGCCTGGAAATGAAGATGATCGGGGGCTGAAGCACCACATTGCGGACCATTGTAAAAAACAACATAGTCAGGCAGTGCACCGGCAATGGAAAGCATACTGCCGAAGCTGTTCATGATCCTCTGTTCAACGTGATTACGTGAAACGATAGTAAGATGCCTTCTGAATATCGGGTAGGGATTAACCAGTACGGTAAACTGATCATCAAAAGGCATTCCCCTTTGCTGAGGGGGTCTGTTTTTCTCACACAGGAAGCAGGGCCTTGCCTGAATTGAATCTGAATCTGTTTTTGCTGCAGTTGATTTCAGTCTTTCCGGATTGAACTGGATAAGCACTTCAAAACCGCTGAAAAGAAGATGTCGTGTTTTTACATTTTCCAGCTGACGGAAATTCCCTGCTGCCAATTCCCATTCACCCATCTGGGCTTTAAAAAATTCAGAAATATTTTTCGAAAATGATTTATTGAGCACTCGCCTGAATTCTGTTTAT
>JAAYKX010000350.1 GCA_012522155.1 Bacteroidales bacterium | reverse complement strand
CTGGGTGTTTCTTCTCCCTGGAGAACATCATACATGTTATTGTCTTCGTCCGGACTGATGGGAGCGTCCATACTTACCGTCCGTCCGTTTGTCCTGAGCGATTCCATTACATCCTCGGGAAACATTTCCAGGAGTTCGGCTATTTCCGCTGTTGTCGGCTCACGTTCATATTTCTGCTCAAGCCGTGCCATGGCCTTGTTTATCCTGTTGATGGATCCTATCTTGTTGACCGGGAGTCTTACTATTCTCGACTGTTCTGCCAGTGCCTGAAGAATTGCCTGGCGTATCCACCACACCGCATATGAAATGAATTTGAACCCTCTTGTCTCGTCAAAACGGGTGGCAGCCTTCATCAGTCCCAGGTTGCCTTCATTGATAAGATCGGGAAGACTCATTCCCTGGTTCTGATATTGTTTTGCAACGGACACCACAAAGCGCAGATTGGAATTAACAAGTTTTCTAAGGGCTTCCGGGTCACCTGCTTTTATCTTCCTGGCCAGCATAACCTCCTCTTCGGGTGTGATCAGATCAACCCTTCCAATCTCCTGCAGGTATTTGTCCAGAGAAGGTGTATCACGGTTAGTGACCTGTTTCGTTATTTTCAGCTGACGCATGACAGGCCCGGATTAGTTACAAAGGATCAGGTACTCAAAATACAATTTTAATAAAAAAACTGATTCTCCCGACAGATAGTAAAGAATTTTTTTGGGAAATTCATTTTTATATAATAAATTGCGGTGCTTTTTAGTGAAGAACAAAGCAATAACTCAATTTAATTTTTTCCGTTGCATTTTATTTTGTTAACTGTTAGAATTCTGACTTTTTTATTATAATTGTACCGATTTTCAGGACATGCTATATAAGCGCTGCATTAACTGTCTGGCTCATAGTCATTCTTGATACGGCTTCCAAAAAGTAAAATCAAATTGGTCATTTTTTATTACTCCACCATTATTATTAACACATGTACGACATTCTTGAATTAAGTAAAAAGCTGTTGCCTGAGCTACGGGAAATAGCGAAAACACTTAATATTAAAAAAGCTGATTCACTGAAAAAACAGGATCTTGTTTATAAAATTCTTGATCAGCAGGCAATCGTTTCCACAGAATCAGAAACCACTCAAAAAAAGGAAGAAGCTCCCCGGACCAAGGCCGAACCGCCCCGCGAGAAGAGTCAAAGGCGGGGAAAAAGGCCGAGAACAACCGTTAAACCAGTATTCAAGAGTCCCCCGGAATCTCCGGAAGGCGCCAGGTTTACAGCTGCTCAGGGCGGAGAAAAATCTGATCAGCCGGAGCTGTTTCCTGAAGCTGACAAAACACAGAAGGAAGAAAGACGGTCTCCCGTTATCAAGCCTGAGCCAAAGCCCGAAGAAACACCCGACACAACAGAAACAACAGAAACTACGGCCAGGTCCGGCAGGAGAAACGATAGCGCCAAGGATAAGGCTGTAAAGGATGCTGCTGCCAAAGCTCCTGATGCCTCCACTGCTGGCAGGGATGACAAGACATCAGCAAAAAAAGAAAAAGAAGCTGCCGGCACTCCGGCTTCCGGAGCAGCTGCCGCCGAAGCTTCCCCGGCTGCCAGGCCGGTACCTGCAAAGGAAGAGAGAAGGGAAAGACCCTATGAATTTGAAGGTATTATTTACAATACCGGTGTTCTTGAAATTATGCCCGACGGTTACGGATTTCTCAGATCACCCGATTATAATTACCTCAATTCACCGGATGATATATATGTCTCCCAGTCACAGATAAAACTTTTCGGATTAAAAACCGGAGATACCATTAAGGGTACCATCAGGCCTCCCAAAGAAGGAGAAAAATATTTTCCCCTTATCAAAGTGGATGAGATCAACGGAAGAAGTCCGGATTATATCAGGGACAGAGTACCTTTTGATTTTCTCACTCCCCTTTTCCCCAATGAAAAATTTACCTTATGCACTCCGGGTGAAGGAAGCCTTTCCGTAAGGGTTATTGACATGTTCACCCCGCTGGGGAAAGGACAGAGAGGTCTTATCGTGGCCCAGCCAAAAACCGGAAAGACCATTCTTCTCCAGGAGATAGCAAATGCCATAGCAAAATATCATCCTGAAGTATATCTG
>JAAYKX010000046.1 GCA_012522155.1 Bacteroidales bacterium | reverse complement strand
GCTTTCAACTTTGATTTACTGTTCTATGATGTAACAACATTGTACTTTGAAACATTTACAGAAGATGATCTTCGAAAGAATGGTTTTTCCAAAGACAACAAATCTCAGCAGCCACAAATCCTGGTGGCGCTTCTGGTGACAAAAGAGGGTTTTCCGATCGCATATAGCATCTTCCCCGGTAATGTTTTTGAGGGACATACGATATTACCAGTAGTTAATGACTTTACTAAGAAGCATGCTGTTAAAGAGTTTACCGTTGTTGCTGATGCAGCAATGATCAGCACCACCAATATGCAGGAACTTTTGAGAAACAACATCAATTACATTGTCGGAGCACGATTGGGAAACCTCTCTGGTAATCAGATCAACCAGATTGATAAAAGTATGGTCAGGGAAGACGGTAAAACCATCAGGATAAAAACAGATCACGGATACTTGATTTGTGATTACTCCAGGGTGCGTTACCGGAAAGATAAATATGAAATGGAAAAACAGATTGAGAAAGCCAGATCCATTATCGGATCTCCTTCAAAAATCAAAAAAACCAAGTTTGTCAAAATCTCTTCTAAGGAAGTAGTTCTTAACCATGCATTGATTGAAAAGTCACAGAAACTACTGGGTATAAAAGGGTATTACACCAATCTGGAAGAAACCATCGCGAACAATCAAACTGTCATCGGGCGTTATCACGAGCTTTACAGGATCGAACAGGCTTTCCGGATATCAAAACATGATTTACATACAAGGCCGATTTTTCACTTCAAAGAGGAGCCAATCCAACTCCATATTTTAATCTGTTTCATGGCACTTACAGTATCAAAGCATATTGAACTGACCACGGGTGATTCAATAAGAAAGTTCCTTACTGAATGCAGGAAAGTAACAGATGCCCGGATGCTCAACAAAATAACCAACAAAGAGGCAAGAATAAGGACAGTATACAGCGACACTGTAAAGAAATACATCAAATTATTAAATCTGTCGCACTAAAGGGGACAAGTCAGGGGCTCAAAGATAAAATAAAAAATCCTATTGGAACAGTACTGGTTTGCCAAAACCAATTTTTTCAAGTGCAGCAAGCTGGGTTTTAGCATCCCCGACAACAACGTAATACATTTTTAACGGATCAATATATTTCCTGATAATTGTATTCATACTGTTTGCGGTGAGTTCCCTGAGATATGCTTCTTCCTGTTTTATATAATCTTCGGGAAGTCCGTACAGTATCATTGTCCTGAGCATTCCGAGAAGAGCATCATTGGTTTCAAACCTCAGTGCATTGGCTTTGAGGAGAGATCCTTTAGTGAATTCAACTGTTTCCTCAGAGACTCCTTTACGGTATTCCAGCATTATATCCCGGAACAATCTGACAGATTCAAATGTTGCATCGGAACGGACGGATGCATGTGCGGAAAATGAACCATATTTCTCTTTTCCGCTAAAGCCTGAATAGGCTCCGTAGGTATATCCCTTTTCTTCGCGTAATGTCATAAAAAGGCGGGCACTTGCACCTCCCCCCAGCATAAAATTGGCTGTAATGGACTTGTAAAAATCTTCATGTTTACGGGGCAAGGCCAGATAACCTGCCTTAATAACCGATTGTTTTGCTCCCGGGACATTTACAAAATATATGGATGCCTTTTCTGCTGCCGGAGGAAAGACGGGATCCGGGATATCTACCTGCTTGTTCTGCCATCTCTCACCCAGTTCTGACAGTGCTTTTTCAACCCTTGCCTGGCTGATGTCTCCCACTATCATAAAATCGGCCACTGCCGGAGATATTGCCTTGTTATAAAAGTTCCTGAGATCATCAATTGTTATTTTCCCCACACTTTCAACAGTGCCGCCGGCATTGACTGACAGAATATTGTCCCTGCCATGGATCAGGGTGTTGAATGCTTCATCTGCCAGGTAAGCGGGATCAGCCATGTTTCTCCTGAGATCGTTTATGATCCGGTACTTATTAAGAGCAAACTGTTCCTCATCCCAGCGTGGTTCAAGTATCATTTCCCCGACCAGCTCTATTGTTTTTTCAAAATTGCGGGATAAGGAATTCACTGAAACCGTTATTGTTTCATCATCACCGCTGACTGAGATGCTTGCACCGAGCAACTGAATGGCTTCCTCCAGTTCTTCAGGTGTTTTATTTCCTGTTCCTTCATTCAGCATTGCAGCCATAAACTTTGCAACTCCGGGCTTGTTTATATCATCAAGCAGATGACCACCCTTTATTGTCAGTGAATAAGCCAGCAGCGGCAGTTTATGCTGCTCAATCCCATGTATCTTCATGCCATTGGGAGAAGCAGAGCTCCATACCGGAGGCAGTATGATTTCAGGATCCGGTCCGGGAACAGGAGCAACTGAACGGTCAAATCCTGACGGGGTTTTTTCAATCCTTTCATTTCTTTCTGTTCCGATCTCAACCTGTGTTGCCCTGTTTATATCCTCTTCAACAATTCCTGCATTGATAGAACCTTCAGCAGCCAGGTTCAGCTGACCTTTCGGTACAAAGCTGGCCGCGACATAGTTTTTTCCCTTGATATACTTCCTGTAAACTTCCCACACATTTTCAGCCGTAACATTTTTTATCCTGTTAATCTCACTGATGAGATAATCAGGGGAACCGGCCATCACATCATAAAAAGCAAGCATGAAAGATTTGAATAAAACGCTGCTTATGGTATTGTAAAATTCGGTTTCAAGCCTGGCTTTTATTCTCTCAAGGTCATTTTCGGTAAATCCTTTTTCTTCGAATCTTGAAAATGCTTCAAAGATTCCTTTTTCGACATCATCCAGGCTGGTCCCCGGTTTTGCAGTGATATTGATCCTGAAATTTCCCGTAAGTTCCAGGGCCTGGTTATTGACTGAAACGGCTGATGTCAACTGTTTTTCCCTGACGAGGACTTTGTAGACGGGAGACTTTTTCCCCTGGCCCAGAAGTTGTGCCAGAACATTGAGCGAATATGTGTCCCCGGTAAAGTTTTCACTTGTCGGGAAAACCATGGTGAACTGGGGAGCATTGGCAAAGCTGTCTTCGTGATACAGTTTCCTGGTTTCATTCAGGCTGATATTTGCCTTTTCCATTCTGCCGACAGTATTTCCCGGAGGTATTTCCCCGAAGTATTTTTCTATAAGTTCTTTAACTTCTTTTTTTTCAAAATCACCCGATATGACAAGGGTGGCATTATTCGGCACATAGTATTTACGGTGGAAATTTTTTACATCATCAATGGTTGCATTCTTAATGTCTTCCATTTCCCCGATAACATCCCAGCTGTAGGGATGTCCGGCAGGATAGAGATTTTTCAGAATGACATGATTGGTGAAACCATAAGGCATATTGTCTACATATTGTCTTTTTTCATTCTGGACAACATTTTGCTGTGAGGCAAATGAGCGCGGTGTAACAGTGTTTATCATATAACCCATTCTGTCTGATTCCAGCCACATGACCAGCTCAAGTGCATTTTTAGGAACCACTTCAAAATATACTGTCTGGTCAAATGATGTACCACCGTTGAGATTTCCTCCGGCACCTTCAATATATCTGAAAAACTGATCCTCTCCGACGTTCTCCGAGCGCTGGAACATCATATGTTCAAAAAGATGTGCAAAACCGGTTTTTCCCGGACTTTCGCGGCCGGATCCCACGTGATACAGTATGACAAGGGAAGTTACCGGGTCAGAGCTGTCGTGATTAAGAATGACTGTAAGCCCGTTTGAGAGCCTGTATTTTTCATAGGGAATAGAAAAATCACCCTGCTGATTTCCTGAATTAGCGGAAACAAAGGATCTGAGCATCATGAATCGAATTATTGGTTTCATTATATAATGTTGTGTCATTTAAGCAGTACCGGTTTTCCGAGTCCTGCTTTTTCAAGCTCTCTCAGCTGGGTCTTTGCATCTCCGGCCACTACATAGTACATTCTTGAAGGGTCAATGAACGTTTTTGCCAGTTCAAGAAGTTTTTCCTTTGTCAGTTCTGTCAGGAAAGCCTCTTCCTGCCCGATATAATCGACAGGAAGGCCATAGGAAGCTATATTGTTCAGCATGCTGAGAAGGCTCCTGATCGTTTCGAAGCTGAGGGCATTATTTTTAATTAATGCTGATTTTGTAAAATCCACATATTCCTGAGGTATGTTTTCACGATATTTCTCCATTTCCGTTTTGAAGATGATAACAGACTCAAGGGTGGAATTGGTCCGTACCATTGATGATGCTGAAAAAATACCGAAATTCCTGTAGCCGGAGAAGTGTGAGCGGGCACCATAGGTAAATCCTTTTTCCTCTCTCAGTATCAGGTTAAAAACACCGTTGAATGATCCTCCCAGCTTGTAGTTTGCCACAAAGGCGGAATAGAAATCAGGACTTGTTCTGGGCAATGACGGAGCACCTATGTTTATCACAGACTGCTTGGCTCCCGGAACATCGACAAAATAGACTGCAGATTTTTCCGGGGGTGCGGGTATAGTGATACGGGGCAGTTCAATATCCTTTGGCATCCATTTCCTTCCGAGTTTTTCAAAAGCAGTTTCCACTTCCTTTTGGCTGACATTTCCTGTAACGAGTAGTCTGGCCGTTGAAGGAGAGAAGTATTTGTTGTAATAATCCTTCAGATCATCGACTGTGATTGAACTGACAGATTCTTCAGTGCCGGAAGCTTCGACAGCCATAATGCTGCCTTCGCCGAAAATCAGTTTGTTGAGTGCGCTGGATGCAAGATAGGAGGGATTTGCCCTGTTTCTTTCTATGCTGTTGATTATCCTGGTCTTTGCCAGTCCGAACTGTTCCTCATCCCAGCGCGGTTCAAGAAGCATTTCCTCAACAAGGGCTGTTGTCTTTTCAAAATTACGTTTAAGCGTACTGACATTTACTGATATGTTTTCAGTTGCCGAACTGAACCTTATTGATGCACCCAGGAGGCCAATGGCATCTTCCAGCTCCTCGGGTGTCCTGTTCCTTGTTCCCTCATTCATCATGGATGCCACGAGGTTTGACAGTCCGGCTTTTTCCAGCTCTTCAGTAATATGACCGCCATCCATTATGATAGTATATTCAACCAGGGGAAGTTCGTTGTGTTCAATCCCCAGTATTTCCAGACCATTGGAAAGTGATGATTTCCAGACCTGCGGAAGGGAAACAGCCGGATCCGGTCCGGGAACAGGTTTTACTGATCTGTCAAACGAAGCAGGAGTTTTTATTATTGGCTCCTCTTCCGTATCAACACTTATTATTTCTGCTGCCCTGGTGACATCTTCTTCCACAATATCTGCGTTCACGGAACCTTCGGCGATAAGGTGCAGTTCACCTTTCGGAACAAAGCTGGTCTGAACAAAATGTCTGCCTTTTATGTACCTGTTGTAGACATCGGTGACATCATCCATTGTAACTGCCTGAACAGCTTCAATATCATTCCTGAAATAACCCGGATCACCCGTGTACATTGTATATTCGGCAAGCTGGAAAGACTTACCGAGAACGCTTTCAAAGGAATTGTAAAATCGTGTTTCATACTGAGCCTTGATTCTTGTAAGGTCATCTTCGCTGAAACCTTCTTTTTCAAACTTCTCAAAGCTTTCAAAGATAGCTTTTTCAACATCGTTGAGATTTACACCGGGATTGGCAG
>JAAYKX010000349.1 GCA_012522155.1 Bacteroidales bacterium | reverse complement strand
TGTATAAGCTGAAGGGGCAGGAGTTTCTTCCGGTATCCTGCAATCATTTTTGTATATTTTAAGAGCAAATCCGTAGCCTTCATCGTCATTGGTATTGTATCCCCCGATATCAATATCACCAATTATCCTATTTTTGTATATTTCATTTCCGCCTCTCGGAGACCAGAGTTCTATTGCAAAAAACCATCCGTATGTAGTGGAAGAACTTCCCTTTTTTCCTGCTGTTTCCAGATGATTATTCCTGATTTTTACCCCGCAATGATGGCCATGATTTGTAAATCCAATTGGAACGCCCACGGCTCCCTCTCTTTCAGGCTGAATTATGGTATTGCGTTCAATTATCATGTCTTTTTGACCACCTAATCCTATGCCATAATGATTAGTATTCCAATCAAACACAGACCCGAACCCACAACAATTATAAATGATGTTATTCCTTACAACATTGTTTACAGAGTAAATAGTCATTTCCGAACTCGACCTATCTGTCCGGCCGTAAAAATATACTCCCTCGTATCTTGCGTTTAAAAACTGACAATTTTCAATCAATACGTTTGATCTTGCAAAAATATGAATGAGCGCATCACAGGTATTTGTCCCGTCTATCGTAATGTTTTTTATTGACTGATTGCCATTTGTACCTTCAGCAGCAGATTGCATCAAAATAAACGGTCTGTAATTAACTGTAATGTATATAGTAACAAGGTCACGCCCTGCCCCATCAATTGAAATCTGAACCGGTAATGCAATTTGAACTGTTTCAGTGTATTCCCCTGCGTTGAAATATATCACATCCCCCGCCACGGCCCGTGTTACAGCGTAATGAAATGATGCAAACGGCTGACCTATTGATCCATTTCTCCCGGCATCATCAATACCTGATTCATCCACGTACAAAGTAGCACCGGAAAGCAGTGCAGGAATAAACAGTAATATGAATATCAGTCTTTTCATGGTATGTTTAATTGCCTGCCGTTACCATTATTCCAAAGATATTGAGCTTCTTCGAGTGTCAAGGCTCTGTTAAAATACATTGGTTCGTCAATGACACCCCGGACATACCGCATTGAATATCTTTCCTGCGTACCAAACTGAACGTATGAATCAGATGATGTTAGAGTCCCTCCGAATGTTACATTTGCGTGTGAAACATCCTGACCATTTAAATATAATTTCATATATCCTTCTGTGCCCGGATAAGAAGCCACAACGTTATACCATGTATTTTTACTAACAGCGGAACTTGATCTTACTACATAATAATTTGCACTCGTATTTCTTACTTCAAATTCTAAAAGATTTTGATAAGGAGAGTCATAAGTAATACGAATATAAACCGGAGTCATTTTAGGACTAGATTGTATTACGGAATACAAATAATAATCTCTTAAAGTTTCGGCTTCAGTCGGCAAAGAATCAAGGTTAAACCACATTGAAACAGAGAACGGCCCTTCAGGATTAAGTCCTGCCCCACCGGGAGACCTTGCAAGAGCATCCGCAGAAGGTTTAATTCCATTACCGATAAAACCAGTAGTCCAAGCATTATTAACATCATACACCGTCAAATTCTGATTTCCCATTTCATCAGCAGCGGTACTTCCGGTTCCTTCATCAAGTTTCCAGTAACCAATCAAAGAATTTATCAGCCCTTGTTCAATACTTGTTTCTAAACTCAAATCCTCCCAAGTCCCCCACGGCCATAAATACAATCTTATCTTTTCATTTTCCTGCCAACTGGGTATGACAGTTATCTCCCCCGATGCATATGTATAATCTGATTCAATACCGTCTCTTAAAAGAACAATTTGCTTCCCAGCCAAAGCAGAATGAGAAAAAGAATCTTCATCGGCAACCGGAGCCCCCGGATCACCAACTGTAAATTTTATTCTTTCACCTCCACTAAACGAACCACCCCCTCCGTGCTGAGCGACATAGCTTTCAATCTGAGCAGGACTCATATATCTATCCCTCCCGGTCGCGCCGCCTACTACGTCTTCAACTGCCACGCCGATCGGTGCGTCCTCCAAAGCATCTTCTACTACCCCCTCTACGATACCCACCACTGCTTGTGCTTCGACGTATCCCGCATCAGAATGATCACCCCAACCGAATGCTGTATTCCAATTAGTAATATCTGTGCTTAAAGGTATAGTGTAACCGCTGGTTAAAGAAAACACCCCTGTTGAATTAGTATAAGTCAATCCCGTTGCTGAAGATGATAATAGTTGCATTATCGTTCCATCTGTCCCCACATAATACCCCGCTGAAGCATGGTTACCCCATCCGTGAGCAGCATTCCAGTTCGTTATACTTGTATTCGCAGGAATAGTATATCCGTCAGTCAGGGAAAACACCCCGG
>JAAYKX010000348.1 GCA_012522155.1 Bacteroidales bacterium | reverse complement strand
CGGTTTTTCCTATCATTTCTGCAAGGTTTTTCCCGAATTTACCCAAAACCTTGCAAATTGACAAATTATGTTTTCAATATATATTGCTAATTATCAACAGTATAGGCCGTTTTTAAGGGCCGACTAAATAAAAAAAGGAATTCTTATTTGTAAAAGAATTTTTCCTCAGAAATAATACATATATCCTTATTGCAGGTTTTGAAACTTTGCCAATTAGGGGAAATACACAATTGATATTTAACGTTTACAGACTGCTGTTGCCACATAATAATCTTTTTCCGGATGCATCATTTTGGCAACACTGATTTTTTCCCTGCAGGAGGTATTTAAAAAATAGTAGCTTTAGCACAGATTTTTTACCATCCTGTTATGAAGTTTTCAAAGATACCCCTGTTGGGAAGAGTGGCCATTGCCATTGTACTGGGCATAATTATCGGGCAGTTTGCCCCAATCTGGTTTGCACGCATCTTTGCCACATTCAATTCGTTGTTTGGCAATTTCCTGTCGTTCATCATCCCCCTCATAATTATAGGTCTCATTACACCTGCCATAGGTGAACTGGGACAGAGTGCCGGCAGGCTTCTGGCGATAACTGCCCTGATAGCATACTTTTCAACCCTCTTTTCCGGCTTTTTTACCTATTTCTCATGTCAGGCGGTATACCCGTCAATACTTACCAGTGGTATTGATACCGGTGTACTTAACGCTATTGATGAGGTGGTGATTGCTCCTTTCTTCACGATAGAGATGCCTCCGGTAATGGAGGTGATGACTGCCCTGATCCTTTCATTCTGTGTTGGTCTGGGTATCACATTTCTTAAGGGTGATGTCCTTCAGAATGCCTTTCAGGAGTTAAAGGAGATTATCACTCTGATCATCAGAGCCATTATCATTCCGTTTCTGCCACTTTACATTTTCGGAATGTTTCTGGCCATCTCAATCTCTGGTCAGGTCTATCCGGTAATAATGCTTTTCCTGAAGGTTGTACTTGTAATCTTTGTTCTTCATATCCTGTTACTGATCATTCAGTTTCTTACAGCCGGTATCATCTCCGGCAGGAATCCTTTCAAGGCCCTGAGGACCATGCTTCCTGCCTATTTCACCGCCCTGGGTACCTCATCTTCTGCTGCAACCATACCGGTTACACTAGAATGCACCCTGAAAAACAGGATCAGTCCCAATATTGCCTCCTTCACCATACCGCTTTGTGCTACAATACATCTGGCAGGAAGCACAATGAAGATAGTGGGCTTTGCACTGGCTTTCCAGTATTTTTATGGTATGCCGGTCGATTTTGTTACTTATGTCGGTTTTATTTTTATGCTTGGTATCATAATGATTGCTGCTCCCGGTGTCCCCGGTGGTGCTATTATGGCAGCCATAGCAATTATTCAGAGTTTCCTGGGCTTTAATGACCAGATGATAGGTCTGATGATTACCATCTATATTGCCGTTGACAGCTTTGGAACTGCCTGCAATGTCACCGGTGATGGTGCCATTGCCATGATTATGGACCGTATTGCCGGAGGAGAGAAGAGTAGCGAAACAGAGAAGAGTGTGGTGGAAGAGAGTATTGCCTGAAATGGAATTGTTGCCCGGGCTGTGGAGTGAAAAGAGCCGGATCGGAGATCATGGCATAGAAAGGGATTATTGACTGAAAAAGAAGGATACGGAAAAAGGAAACTATTTCCGGTAAACAGAAGATTAGCGGAAAAAATTATTAACAAATCAGTGAAAATTACCTGGATTGTTGTTTGGCAGATAGTTGTTCCTTAGTTTTGATATGCCCCCAGGTTACGGTTTCCGGGAGCCATTCCTATCGCCGGTGAGTTACTTTTGAGCATCAGTCCGTCGTCACCGGTAAAAGGGATACCGTCGGCACCAAGCGGATCATCCGGGTTGACAAAGAGCGGATCGTCAACCATCTCCGGATTGGAGGGACTGGGTTCGCGGACATTGAAAAGCAGGTTATTGCCTGCATCATAATGCGAGAGTTCCTCACTGAAGTAGCTTGATTTTCCGTTTGCGAAGATATTATATCTGATACGGCCTGTACTGCCAAAAGGGATGGTGGTTCTTGAGTCGCGAAGCCCCACACCATGAATAGCATAATTGGCAAATGTGTTGTACTCAACAACCAGGTTGGTGACACCATGGACACATATGTTCCATGATCCGGCTCCCACAAAGATATTGCCCCTGATTGTAATCCCGTCCATCTCCTCCGTGGCATCACTGTTCTGTGACATCATCAGCCCCTGATGATAAAAATCTATGCCAAAATTTCCTTCAATCAGTATGTTTCTGGCATATTCACCCTGGTTCACCACGTAGCTCTGGAACAGGTCAGTATGTGATGTACCTATCTCATCCTCCCTGGTTCCGTACATGATATTCCCCCGGATGATATGATCCTCACCAAAGAAGCGGAAATAGTCGGCATCTCTTCCGCCCTCAGCCGGACGGACCAGCCGCTCGATGCTGTTTTTCTCTACCAGCCAGTCTTTCCCTGCTACCACCATACCGGCATTGCAGCGGTATATATGGTTATATGCTATCACAACCCTTTCCCATGCTCCGGGTCCATTGCCCCATTGCGGCTGAATACCGGCACCTCCCGGAACATCGTGAATATAGTTGTCAAGAATTTTTACATCATTGCCTGCAAGCCAGATGCCATTTCCGTTCCAGCCCGCCTGGTCATGTGTAATATCAAAACCTACCAGCTCAACGTGATCAGCCCTGATCTCAAATCCGTTTGTCACCTGGCTTTTATGCCGCGGATATCCTACAAAAGTTACCGGTTTGCCGGCCTCTCCTCCCTTTTTGACAACCACCCGTTCACGATAGCTGCCGTTTTTTACACATATCACATCACCGGGACCGGCTATATTGGCGGCATGCTGTATGGTCTGAAAGGGGAGCTCCTCCGTACCGGGATTTTCATCACTGCCCTTGCTGTTGGTGTTATCAACATAGAGTGAGAACCGGAAGGCATCATAATCGACCTCCGTTATCATTTTTTCTGATCCCTGCTCAGGGAAATCATCTTTCCTGCAGCCTGACAGGACAACCAGGATGAGCATACAGATAAAGCCGCAGAGGGCACTTGGGCGAAGTGACTTTTTCATGACCGGTAACTTTAAATTTTAACAGTTTATTGCAGCATAATAAACGGTACTCCGGAATCGCAGTCTTAAAAGATTGACGACACCAAAGGACCTGACAACCAATGTATACTTATTTAATGAAGAAAAGTTTCACCGGCTGCCTGTTTCTCTGTTGTCTACAGCTTTTTTGCCTTATATAAAGCCCGGACCTCCGGTTGTTTAAAACCTTGCAGATAACCCGGCTGAAATCAGACCCTGGTAACCAAAGCCGCTCTCCAGGAAGAATGCAATATGGTTTCCCATCCTGATTCCTAAGGGACTTACCTGGAAAGCAAACTCAGTATTATTCTTTGTTTCATCATTATCATTTTTGGCAGAGACAAAAGACGGACCGGCGGCAAGTGCTGAATATAGCTGAAACGACTGCTTGTTTACCCATATACCTTTTCCACGGATCAATACAGAGTGATATTTGGTATTTAAAGTTGCAGTACTTTCATTTTGCATCTGGTACTGACGTTCAAATGCTGAATAGTAGTATTGTGCCCCTAAAGCAAAATGGTTGCATATATAGCTGTCCCTCCTTCGGACGGGGATGCAGCATTGGGCAGTGTGCAGCATGGAGCGGCGTGGAGCAGCGGGAAGCCCGGCCGGGAGCAGGCACGGGCTGGCTGGCAGACTGTAGCCACGACAGCCGGATCAGAGGATAGGGTGGAGGCTGTAAGATCGCGAAGAGGCACAGTTCTGCTGTTTTATGGCACCGGTATGTAGCCGCTATTCTTTATGGTCTCTTTTCCTGTGGTTGTCTGTAACCACTCATAGATCTTATATGCCATTGAGTTTTTGTCAGTGTCGGATCTGATTACGGCATATACCTCTGTGGTGTAAGGGTAGAGATGATTGGCAAGGGTTTGTTCGTCAGGCTCCACACCATCAATGGCAATAGTTTTCAGATAGCTCTTGTCAGGCCTTATGATGTACTTGTTATAATAGTATACGGTATAGCCTATTGCCAGTG
>JAAYKX010000347.1 GCA_012522155.1 Bacteroidales bacterium | reverse complement strand
TGTGAAAACAAGGATCAACCTGGTATTTCTGAGATTTAAATATAGTTTTTAGTTTTTTTCGCTGCCGGTCAGTTCCTTGCCCCGGTGAGTCCTTCGTCGTCCGTTGTTCTCTTGTCCTGAGCAGTATCCTGTTTTTGTCTCTGATAAGTTCCTTGCTCCGGTGAGTCCTTCGTCGCCCGTTGTTCCCTAGTCCGGAGAAGTATCCTGTTTTTTGTCTCTGATCAGTCTCTTGCCCCGGTGAATATCATTATATAATAAAGCAATGTTGCCAGGGAACCTACTGCAGCAACAACATAGGTCAGGGCAGCCCATTTAAGGGCATCCCGGGCTTTTGCCTGGTTTTCATGTGATGTGATTCCGGTACCTGAAAGCCATACGAGGGCTCTCTGGCTGGCATTGAATTCAACAGGCAGCGTTACGAAGCTGAAAAGGGTTGTCAGGGCAAAAAGGACAATACCTGTAAACAAAAGTGCAGGAAAGGTTTTAATCATCAGAATACCTGCAAGGATGACCCAGGTTACCCATTTTGATGAAAAACTTACAACAGGAACCATTCTGGATCTTAAACCAAGCCAAGCATAGGCATTTGCATGCTGGACCGCATGCCCGGTTTCATGAGCAGCCACTGCAGCAGCTGCAATGCTCTTTGATGCATATACATCCCGGCTGAGGTTTATTGTCTTTTTTTCCGGATTGTAATGGTCTGTAAGCTGACCAGGAACACTTACAACACTTACGTCAAATATACCATTATCGTGAAGCATTTTTTCTGCTATTTCCCTGCCTGTCATGCCGCTTTCAACAGGTATTTTGGAATATTTTCTGAATTTCGATTTTAGTGTGGAGCTTACGATCCAGCTTAAAACCATTACTGTTATGAAAATTACCCAGATATTCATTATCGTTTTTGTTTTAAATTAAATTGTTTTCAGATTAAATTACTTTAACAGCTTCAAAAGCCCTGCCATTTTTATTTTATGTCAACTTGACAGGGATTTATGCGGATTATCACAGAAATGGAAAAACGCTTTTCTTTATCTTTGAAACGTGGCAAAGTTACCGTGGTAAAATTACTCAAAAATATTCTGTCATTTCTGCTGGCACTGCCGGTCCACATTTACCGGTATGTCATTTCCCCTTGGCTCAGACCATCCTGCAGGCACGTTCCTTCCTGTTCGGTGTACATGTTGGATGCCCTTAAACTGCACGGCCCCTTTACCGGTTTTGTGCTTGGCTTTAACAGGATACTCAGATGCCGCCCGGGAGGTACTCACGGATATGATCCCGTTCCCCTGTTTATATTCCGGAGGTATAAATACCTCCCGGGATTATTCAGAGGCTGGAAAAGGCAAAACCGTCTCAAACACTGAACCTTAACCATTCATCTATCTAACAAAGAGCGCCGGGTCCATAGTTCCGCAGTCTGCTCCGGACCCAAGGTGCGGAGCGGATACGCAGTTCCGGCAGCCTGTGGCTTTTCCGTCTCACTCTATGGTGGTATTGTCAGAAACCCAGTTTTTCCTTCAGGTTCTGATAGCCGCTCCTGCTCACCGGCAGCTTGTCGCCCGCCTTCAGAATCGCAATATGGCTGTCCTTGCCATAGGCTTCTATTTTGCTGATCTCGTGTACATTTATTATGTATGATCTGTGAATCCTGATAAAGTCATTGCCCGGAAGATTCTCTTCATAATATTTCATTGTCTGTTGCTTGAGTGCCCTGCCTTCGCTGTGATGAACCATCACATAATCATCCTGTGCCTCCAGGTATCTTATTTTCTCAACCGGAATGAGACTTATTGCATTTCCCTTTCTGACAACGATCCTTGCAACCGGAGCTGCCGGAGGCGGCATTTTTGAAAGGATACGGTTTGCAGGTTCCCTGCCTGCAGCTCCGGAGCGGATTTTTTCAGCAGCTTTTTTGACAGCTTCCAGGAAGCGTCTCTTATCGAAAGGCTTCAGCAGATAGTCAACAGCATTAAGCTCAAAAGCTCTTACTGCGTACTGATCCCAGGCCGTGGTAAAAATGACTTCCGGTTTTTCCGTCATAACTTCAAGCAGCTCTATTCCCGTCAGCCTGGGCATTTGTATGTCGAGGAACAAAAGATCGGGCTTCATCGCCGTAATACTTTTCAGTGCGGAAAAGCCGTCACTGCATTCCGAAATGATATCTATAGAGTCAACTTCCTGCAGATAATGTCTTATCAGCTCCCTGGCAGGGGCTTCGTCATCTACAATTATCGTTCTTATCTTTTCCATTTAATGCTGTTGTTTATAAAACGGGACTGCCTGGCAAATGCTTTCAGGTTTGCGGGGGAATAAAAAGTGTCACTTTGAATACATTATTTTCCGCTGAGGTTTTGATCATGGCTTCGTCTCCGTAAAACAGGCTGAGGCGTCTTTCAACATTTATCAGTCCTGTTCCGGTTCCCACTCTGGACAAAGAGGAAGATTCATAATTATTGCTTATTGTGATAAGCATGTAATCCCCGGATTTTTTAACTTCAGTTTTAATGGTGACAATCCCTGTACTTTCATAAACACCATGTTTGATGGCATTTTCGTAAAGGGGTTGCAGTATCATTACGGGAAGTTTCAGATTCAGGCACCAGGGATCAATATTTTCTTCCGTCAAAAGCTTGTCGCCGAAACGTATTTTCTCTATGTCAAAATATAATCTCAGGCTTTTCAGTTCATCCCTGAGAGTTACCTCCTGCTCTTCTTTTTCTGAAAGTGCATATCTCATGAATTCCGATAGTTTTATTACCATCTCCCTTGCCTTTTCCGGCCTGGTAAGGGTAAGGGAACTGACCGAATTCAGGCTGTTGAAAAGGAAATGCGGGTTGATCTGTGATCGCAGCATCTTTAGTTCCGTTTCCCTGACAAGACTTTCAAGTTTTGCCTCCCTTGCCTTTTTTTCCGACAGGTTGCTCAGGTTTATAAACAGGTAGTAGGTAAGGACAGCAAGGATGTAAATGAATACGGATATGCCTGCCCTGTATGGTAATGTACTTTTCCAGAATTCATCATAAAGGACTTTCCCGGAAAGTGCTGACTGGATCACCATTCTGCTTAGTATTATGCTGAAAGTAATGGAAATGGCTCCTGCCAGGATCAGCTTGAATATGAGCAGATGGATTTTCGTGAGTTCCTGGCTGACATAACTGAAGGGATACCATAGTGACAGGATCAGAACCGAAAGGATGAACAATGACAGAAGGGTATCGGGAACGCTTGTTATTTCAAAGCGGCCATAGGCAAAATAAAACAGAAGGATCTGGACGGATGCAAGGAACAACCAGGCCATCCACCATATTATCAGTCGTTTCCTGTTCTGAAGGACAGGATGTTTCATGCTGCGGTCTGTTTATTAATAACTTTTCACCTCACCCCCGCCAATAACCACGGTACCCTTTATTATCAGCTGATTGTCGGGATCAGGACTGCTGTCAGGCTTTAGTTTTCTTGAATCACTGAATGCTCCGAGGACAGGAATTACCTCAATGGTAACATACCATGTTTGGGGAACTATGATTGTAACCCCGCCGAAGACACATGCTATTTCGATTTCATTTCTGCCCGGGGCCAGGCCGGCTTTCGTGAGATCAAGTTCCGTTCCGCCGAATACAGCTGTGATTTTTCCGCCCCTGAAATTCGGTGAAACAATCTGTCTGTCCCCGCCGCTGAAAATATTTATATAATCAATATAGTCATCGCCGGATGTTCCCCGGCTGATCTTTCCTGACCATCCCCTCCCTTTTGAGGAAATGAAAAGAACTCCGGCAATTATGAATATAGCCGGCCAGAACAAACTGTACATGTGAAAGGTCTGTCTGAACAAAAGGGGTATCATAAAGAATCCGCCTACTGCCATTACTATTATTCCTGCAGTTTTTTTGCTTGAATTTACTGTCATTATCAGACCAATGACTATCAGCAGCATCTGCCAGCTGAAAATCACCCTGTTTATAAAGTTCGGGAATATACCCGTGTTTCTTAGTATCAGAAACAATCCGGCAAGAACCAGTACCACTCCCACGGCCACTTTGTTGGTTCCATGGTCATGTTCATCAACGGGATAATGGGGATTTCCCCGGTATTCGTCATTTGTTTCCATGGTTGCAAATTTAAATATTTGTTTGTTTCAAATGTTGCACATGCCTCGCATGTTTTTTCCTTTTAAAAAGGGATACAATGATCAGGGATATTCCTGCCAGGATCGCTACTGACGGCCAGTAAAAAGTTTTTACCGCATGGGACATTCCGCCCAGGTGATTTTCATACAAAAACCACACTCCCCCGGCCACCATGAAAGTTCCCGGAAGGCAGCTGAGATTCAGTATCAAAAGGATTCCCACAAAGATCATTGCCGTTTCCCAGGTAAAATATTCATTAATACTTCCCAGGTGCAGCATGTCATTTGTTGCCACAAGGAGAGCAATACCCAGGGCTATCAGGAAAAAGCCGAATCCTGTCCGTGAATGGTGCTTCCTGTATTTCTGTCTGAAATTACTGTACTGTTTCATGAGAAATGATTTATGATCAAAAATATTTCAGTGTTTTAAATAGTTTTAATGAAAATCGGTGAATGGCGGATTTTTTATGGTATAACACAGTAGCAAACGATATTTGTTACATTTTTGTTGATAATTTTTTTTAATTGGATAAGCTTTCATACTTTTGCAGACCAAATTTTGTTGAGATGTCGGGTTTATTTAGTATACCGATAAGCGGGATGAATGAGGACAGCCGTTGTTTTGATTTTGAAATAGGTAATGAGTTTTTCGCTCAGTTTGAAGAAGCAGAAATAAGGGAAGGTGAGCTGAAAGTGGTTGTAAAAGCGAACAAGGGTCCTGCTCATATAGATCTCACAATCCTCATTGACGGTGCAGTAAACATATCATGTGACCGTTGTCTTGACATTTTTCCGTTTCCGGTTCACTGCAGTAACAGTCTTCTGGTTAAGTTCGGGAAAATACACGATGAGAGCGATCCGGATATTATTATACTGTCCGAAGAAGAAAATGAACTGAATCTGGTACAATACTTTTATGAATATATTATTCTTGCATTGCCGATACAGCGTACGCATCCCATGGATGAAAACGGGAACAGCACCTGTGATCCGGAAATGATAAGCAGACTGAACAGGCATTTAAAAAATAATATTAAAGGAACTGACCCGCGCTGGGACGAATTAAGAAAGATTACGAATAATTAAAACTGATTATAATGGCACATCCCAAAAGAAAACAATCCAAGGCCAGAAGAGATAAGCGCAGAACTCATTACAAGGCGACTGCACCTACAGTAACCAGCTGTTCAAATTGCGGATCTTCAGTTCAGTATCACAGAGTATGCCCTGAGTGCGGATATTACAAGGGCAAACCGGCTGTAGAAAAGAAAACCACTGCTTAATTTTTGTCAGTAAACCCTTGATACAATGAAAATTGGTCTTGATATCATGGGTGGAGATTTTGCACCCGGGGAAATTATAGAAGGTGCAATTGATACACTTGTTCATCTTTCCGGTGAAGACAAAATAGTTCTTATCGGCGATCAGCATGCTGTCGGATCAAAGCTGAAGGAGAGTACTGCCGATCTTTCCCGAATAAAAATTGTTCATGCGACCCAGGTTATCGGAATGGGTGATATCCCTTCAAAGGTTTACCCCCAGAAACCCGATTCAAGTATAGCTGTTGGATACAGGCTTCTGAACGAAGGCAGGATAGATGGATTCTGCAGTGCCGGAAATACCGGGGCGATGCTGGTGGGTGCAAGTTATTCCGTCAATGTGATTCCGGGCGTTTTACGTCCTGCCCTGGCAACAATAATGCCCTTGTTTGACAAGCGTAATGCAGTGATACTGGATGTCGGTTTAAATCCCGATACCAAGCCTGATGTTCTTCTTCAGTACGGACTACTTGGTAGCTTTTTTGCAAAATATGTACTGAAGACTGCCAATCCCGTTGTAAAACTTCTTAACATAGGAGAAGAGGAATCGAAGGGTACACTTGCCATCAAGGCAGCCTATGAGCTTATGAAAGGTCATCCGGGAATAAATTTCCAGGGTAATTTTGAAGCAAACGAAATGTTCACCGAAAATAATCCCGATGTGCTTGTATGTGACGGTTTTGTTGGAAATATTGTACTGAAGCAGACCGAAGCCTTTTACCGGCTGTACAGGCAGAGGAATATGGATGATCCCTATTTTGAAAGACTAAATTTTGAGAATATAGGAGGAACCCCGATAGTAGGCATTAATGCAAATGTGGTTATCGGACACGGCATATCGAAACGTAAGGCAATTATGAACATGATCCTTCAGACCCTTGCGGTAGTCCGTGTAAATCTTTCGCAAAAGATCAAAGAATCAATCTGATAATGGGAAAAATACGTGCAGCCATAACGGGTATTCATGCATGGGTTCCGGAATACAGGCTTACAAATTCCGAGCTGTCGAAAATGGTTGATACTTCCGATGAATGGATAATGCAGCGTGTTGGAATAAAGGAAAGGAGAATTCTGAAGGGAGAAGGGCTTGGCACATCCGATCTTGGTGTTATGGCAGTAAGGGGACTGCTGGAAAAAACGGGAACATCACCCGCTGATGTGGAGCTTCTGATATGTGCCACCATTACACCCGACATGCTCTTTCCTTCAACAGCCAATATAATATCCGACAAGGCAGGCATAAAAAATGCATTCAGCTTTGATCTGGCGGCAGCCTGTTCCGGATTTCTGTTCGCACTTCAGACGGGAGCAGCATATATTGAAGCCGGAATGTACAGGAAGGTGGTCATCGTGGGTGCCGATAAAATGTCTTCAATCACCGATTATACCGACCGTACCACATGTCCCCTCTTCGGAGATGCTGCCGGTGCAGTGCTTCTTGAACCGACAGCTGAGAAGCTGGGCATAAT
>JAAYKX010000346.1 GCA_012522155.1 Bacteroidales bacterium | reverse complement strand
TTGTAGCACAGGACCATTTCTGAATGAAGGTGGCGGGAATATGCATTTGCTCTTTTTGAGCCACCCATATCGGGAGCCGAGACTGACATATTTTCCTGATTCAGTGTCCGGATATAGGGTGCGAAAACTGGGGAAACGAAAAGATGACCAACAGGAACATTGAAAAATCCCTGTATCTGGTCCGCGTGAAGATCCATTGTTATTACCCTGTCGACACCTGCAGCGCTGAGAAGGTCTGCCGAGAGCTTGGAGCCTATCGATACTCTCGGACGGTCCTTTCTGTCCTGCCGTGCATAACCGTAATAGGGTATTATTGCAATAACTTTATATGCCGAAGCTCTTTTTGCTGCGTCTATCATCAGAAGCAGTTCAAGCAGATTCTCGGCAGGCGGGTTGGTTGACTGTACAATAAAGACCATATCGCCTCTTACGGATTCGTCGAAACATGGCTGGAATTCACCGTCACTGAATTTTGTGACTGAGCTTTTGCCCAATTCGACACCAAGTTCTCCGGCTATTTTTTCTGCAAGCCGGCGTGAGGCTCTGCAGGAAAACAGCTTCATACGTGCATGACCATACATTGTTTTGCGGATTATAAGATTGGATCAATTGCCTGCAAAAATAACCATAACTTCTAAAAATAACCTGTTTTTGAGAAATTGTTTAAAGATTCTTTAATGAAAGCCAGAATTTCCTCTCTTCCTGCTTTCGTAATTTTTGAAGTTATAAAAGTTACAGGGAGCTCCTCCCATTTTTCAAGCATTTGTTTATCATATTCCTCTACGGACTTCTTCAGGCTTGTCCGGCTCATTTTGTCACCTTTTGTAAAGACCCTGGCAAAGGGGATCCGGTTATTGCCAAGAAATTCCATGAATCCGGTATCGCTTTTTTGCGGTTTATGTCTCGGATCAATTAGAACAAACAGGCATACAAGGTTTTTCCTGCCGAGAATATAATCAAGCGTTACTTTCATCCATTCCTCTCTTTGCAGGGCTGACACCTTTGCATAGCCATAACCGGGCAGGTCAACGAGATACCAGTTATCATTAATGAGAAAATGATTGATTGTCCGGGTTTTGCCGGGTTCGCCTGAGGTCTTTGCCAGTTTCCCATATCCTGTAAGCATGTTAATAAGTGAGGATTTGCCGACATTTGAGCGTCCGATAAATGCCAGTTCGGGAAGATTTGAAGAAGGAAACCGGTCGGCTGTTATGCTACTGCTGATATATCGGGCTGAACGGATTATCATTTCAGCCGTTTAGTTAAGATCATTATAGGGGAGATCAATTTTTTTGAAAACAAGGTTCCTGTTTCCGAAGGGAGTGATTATTTCTGCAATTATGCCCAGATAATCTTTTCCAGCTTTTCCGCTTTTCTTCAGGTTAATCACAGCTCTCCCGTCTGTTGTGTTAACCGGTTTTACATACGCCGTATCAAAGCGTCCGTTCATAAATTCGCCTATATTGAATTTTACCCGTTTATCGTGGTCTGAAAGTTCAAGTGTTATCCTGTACACTCCTCTCGTTTTGTATTCATCACTGATGCCTGCCACTATTTCCGGATAATCCTTTATAAGTGCGCCCCTGTGATTGTATTCCTCCAGGAAAGGTGTACGCATTCCCTTATCATAACCTATTCTGGCCTTCAGCTGACCCGTTCTGTAATATTGTTTCTGAATTCCCTGGATGGTGTCATTCCTGTAGGGTGTCGTCCTGAACAGTTGTCCTTCAACATAATAAAACCGGCTGGAGTCCTGTCTCAGGCCATTTTCATACCAGAAAGTCTGATACTGCTGGCCTCCCGCGTAAAATGTTCTCGATAATCCGTGGCGGATGCCGTTTTTGAAGCTTGTTTCCCTGACGATCCGGTTTCCGCTTGTATATTGTTTTATTCCCGTGTATCCCGTATCCGGGACAGTGATAGTGTCATTGGCGGCGGCTGTTTCTTTTACCGTGCCTCCGCCCCTGCATCCTGCCATGGCCAGGATGGTTATTGCCAATGCTGCTGATATTGCCTGAGCTTTCATGTTAAGCGATATTTAGGTAAGTGTATTTTCCTGTATAAAAATCTCAAGAAGAGTGGTTTCGGGAAATGGCTCAAGTATAACTTCATTGATCATTGCCGGGAGGAGAACGCTTTCTCCTTTTTTTACCGGTTCCGGGTTTCCGTTCCACCTGATGAGGAATTCGCCTTCAGTGCAAATATAAATCACAAAAGAATCAAGAAGACTATAATCTTTCCTTATAAATTCATTGAATCTGATAATGTTTGTAGTAAAAAACCCGCAGCTTACAAGATTTTCCGTTTTATTCAGATGCGGCTTTACCGAAGATTTATTGCTTCCTGCAGCATTGAAATCTATTGCATCCAGTGCCAGGTCGGTATGGAGTTCCCTTGGTTTTCCGTCCGGTCCTTTTCTGTTCCAGTCGAAAATCCTGTAGGTGATATCTGAAGTCTGCTGTATCTCGACAAGCAGATTACGTGCACCAATTGCATGTATCCTTCCGGCCGGGGTAAAGAATACATCTCCCGGCGACGGTATGTCTGTGTTCAGCAATTCTGCCAGCTTTCCCTCTTCAAGGGCACTGATATATTCCTCACGGCTGAGGGCTTCCCGGAATCCCGAGTAAATCCTGGCATCCTGACCGCTTTCAAGTATGTACCACATTTCTGTCTTGTCGTAGGCCCTGTGCCTTTGTCTTTCAAGTTCATTGCCGGGATGAACCTCTATGGAGAGATCCTTTTTTTCTTCAATAAGCTTTATGAGCAGGGGGAATTCGTTTCCGAATTTTTCAAACACCGAATCACCGGTAATATCTCCCATATATACTTCTATAAGATCTTCAATATTGTT
>JAAYKX010000045.1 GCA_012522155.1 Bacteroidales bacterium | reverse complement strand
GTGGCTGGGACAATCTGAAAACATATGCTGCAATGACAGCACCTTATTATGTAAATTTTGCCTGTCTTCCCGTTGCCTGGACAGGAAGTACCAACGGACTCGTCAGGTCTGAAGTGATCCTTCTGGAGGTAAGGTCGGAAAGTGATCTCGAAAAATACAGGGGCAAATTAAACGGAAAAATAATTCTGATGCCTTCAGCAGCATCCGCATCCCATGAAATAAGCTTTGAGCCCCTGGCTACGAGATACAATAAAGGACAGCTTGATGAAATTACCCTTGAAAGTCCTCCGGCCCTGGGAGGAAGAGCAGCTCAGCCCTTTGACATGGCAGCCATGATGGCACAGAGACAGCTCAGGACAAAGATCTCCGAGATGCTGAAGAGTGAGGGAGCCAGTGTAATTCTCAATAATTCAGGAATATATAATATCCCAAGAGCTTCAGGAGCCATGTACAGTTCAGGTGAAAGCGAACCTGTTGCAGAACTGAATATACCGCTGGAAGCTCACGGACGTATGGAAAGACTGCTTAGAAAAGATGTGAAGGTGGAAATGGAAGTAGAGATACTCAACAAGTTTTTTCCGAATCCAAAAATTTACAATGTCATAGGTGAGATACCGGGAACAGACAAGGTTCTGAAAAATGAAATTGTACTGCTGGGTGCACATATCGATTCGTGGCACGGCGGAACGGGTGCTGCCGACAATGCATCAGGCTGTATTGTAATGATGGAAGCCCTTCGTATCCTGAAAAGTCTGAACGTGGCACCACGCCGGACAATAAGAGTGGCATTATGGGGGGGTGAGGAACAGGGCCTCAACGGTTCAAGATGCTATGTTGAAAAGCATCTCTATAACCACGCAACAAATACGAACAGGCCGGATCATGACAGGTTCTCAGTATATTTCAACATGGATAACGGAACAGGACGCTACAGAGGAATATATCTCCAGCAGAATGAAATGGCCAGACCTGTATTTGAAGAATTGCTCAAGCCATTTGAATCACTGCAATGCAATACCATAACAATCAAAAATACAGGTGGTACTGATCACCTTTCCTTTGACCGTGCCGGCCTTCCCGGATTCCAGTTCATCCAGGATCCCATTGAATATGGTCGCGGTTACCATACTTCCATGGATACCTATGAAAGACTGATCCTGTCAGATCTGAGGATAAATGCAATAATTACTGCATCACTTGCATATCATGCTGCAATGAGAAATGAAAAATTCCCGAGGAAGCCGGTGATGACATTCCCGGAAAGATCACCTTTTCCCTGGTAATAAACTTTGCAGCGCCCGTGAAAAAGCCCTGCGGCTGCGGCACCCGGCGACAAGTTCGCGTCCGGGGGGAAGTCCTCCCCGGCGGACGCCGGACCGGTCAGCTTTTTGTTTTTTCCTCAGTATCCTTCATTGAAAGCTGTATCCTTTTCCTGCCGGCATCAACGGCTATTACCTTTACCTTAACATGCTGATGGATCTTTACAACTTCCGAAGGATCCCTGACGAAAGATCTGCTCATATTTGAAATATGCACAAGTCCGTCCTGTTTAATACCTATATCCACAAACGCACCGAATTTCGTGATATTGGTAACAATGCCCGGAACAACCATTCCGGGTACAAGATCCTCTATTTCATGGATATCTGCAAAACGAAACTCCCTGATCCTTGATCTTGGATCCCGTCCGGGCCTGGCAAGCTCATCCATAATATCCCTGAGCGTGGGCAGCCCTGTTTGTGGTGTAACATAATTATCCAGCCTGATCTCCCTGCGCCTGTCTTCATTTTTCATAAGCTCACTTATGTCGCAGCCCAGATCCACGGCCATTTTTTCGACAACGGAATAGCTTTCCGGATGGACTGCACTGCTGTCAAGCGGGTTCCCCGCATTTCTGATACGGAGGAAACCGGCACTTTGTTCAAAGGTCCGGGCTCCCATCCTTTTGACTTTCATCAGTTCCTGCCGCGATCTGAAAGGTCCGTTTTCAGTCCTGTAATCAATAATATTCTGAGCCAGCTGCGGACCCAGTCCCGACACATACGCAAGAAGATGGCTGCTTGCTGTATTAACTTCAACCCCCACGGCATTCACGCAGCTCATAACCACCTCATCAAGAGCATTCTGCAGTTTATTCTGATCTACATCATGCTGATACTGCCCCACTCCTATTGATTTCGGATCTATCTTGACCAGTTCTGCCAGGGGATCCATAAGCCGGCGGCCAATGGAAACGGCACCTCTTACATTGACATCATAATCGGGAAACTCATCCCTTGCAACTTTTGATGCTGAATATACCGATGCACCGGCTTCATTGACAATAAATACCTGGATATCCTTTTCAAACCTGACATACCTGATGAAGTCTTCCGTTTCCCTGCTTGCCGTTCCGTTTCCTATGGCAATTGCTTCCGTTTTGTAGGCATTTACAAGCGACAATATTTTTTTCACAGAAAGGGCTGTCTGATTATGCGGGGGATGCGGATAAATAGTTTCATTATGAAGAAGGCTGCCCTGTCTGTCGAGACACACCAGCTTACATCCTGTCCTGAATCCCGGGTCAATTGCCAGTACATTTTTTTCTCCCAGGGGAGCTGCCAGCAGGAGCTGGCGCAGATTTTCCGAAAAGACTTTTATTGCCTCATCATCTGCCTCTTCCTTGGAAATATTTCTGAATTCGGTCTCCATTGACGAAGAAAGGAGGCGCTTCCAGCTGTCCCTGACTGCATTTTCAACAAGCCGTGATGATTCATTCCTTCCCTTTACAAATATGGAATTCAGCATTTCCAGGGCATTTTCTTCCCCGGGTTCAATCAAAATTTTAAGGAAGCCTTCCTCCTCTCCTCTCCTCATGGCCAGCAGACGGTGGGAAGGACATTTCCTGAGCGGTTCCGACCAGTCAAAATAATCACTGAATTTTACTCCTTCCGTTTCACTGCCCTTAACTGCTTTTGAATAAATAAGCGCTTCCCTTTCATAAAGACGTCTCAGTCTTCTTCTGGCGGTTTCATCTTCATTTATCCATTCGGCCATTATATCGGAGGCTCCGGAAAGTGCCTCTTCCACGGTGCTTACTGTATCACTGAGAAACTCTTCGGCTTTCAGGGAAGGATTAAGTTCCTGCTGCCTGAAAATAAGTTCTGCAAGAGCTTCCAGTCCCTTTTCCCTTGCAATTGTCGCCCTTGTCCGTCTCTTTGGTCTGAAAGGAAGGTAGATATCCTCAAGTCCGGCCATGGTCACGGCATTCTGAATCTTCTCCAGAAGTTCAGCCGTCATTTTTTCCTGCTCTTCAATGGATCTGATAATACTTTCCTTTCGTGCATCAAGTTCCCGGAGTCTGCGATATTCGTCCCTTATATGGATCAGTTTCACTTCATCCAGGCTTCCTGTCATTTCTTTTCTGTACCTGCTGATAAAAGGTATTGTTGCCCCGTCACCCAGAAGACGGATTGTATTCTCAACCTGCCATTCATGAAGGCCAAGCTTTGATGCAATTGCCGCAATGTTTTTATCCCTTTCCATTTTTTATTATACTATTCATTGAATAAATCAAAACTGAACCGCTGTCATTCAACATACAACACCAGGCCTTTCAGATATTCGCTTTCAGGGTGATAAATATTCACCGGATGATCTGCCGGCTGCCCGGGCTGGTGAAGTATCCTTATCTTCCGGCCGGTATTCGCAGCAGCTGCAAACACTGATTTCCGGAAATTTTCCCTTGATACAACCTGGGAACAGGAAAAGGTAAATATTATTCCTCCCGGTCTGATCTGCTCTATTGCCCTGCGGTTTATTCTTTTATATCCCTGAAGGGCATTGGAAAGCACATTGTTGTGTTTTGCGAATGCTGGCGGATCAAGAATTATAAGATCGTATTTATTTCCGATATCAGCAAGAAATGCAAAAGCATCAGCCTTTACAGATTCATGACGCCCGTCATCCCCGAAATTGAGCCGTATGTTTTCATCCGCCAGATCACCGGCTGAAGCTGAACTGTCAACGGAGCAGACCAGCCGTGCATTTTTCATTGCATAAACAGAAAAGCCACCGGTATAGGAAAACATGTTAAGGACAGTTCTTCCTTCAGAATATTCAGCAAGCATCTTCCTGTTTTCCCTCTG
>JAAYKX010000345.1 GCA_012522155.1 Bacteroidales bacterium | reverse complement strand
CGTATCACTGTTGCCGTTATCGGCATTCGCGGACAGGGTGGCGGACATATTAACACATGGTGTCGTATGAAGGATGAACAGAATGTACGCCTGAAGACGATCTGTGATGTGGATGAGGAATATTTTGCAGAGAAAGCCGAGCTTGTTTTGAAAAGTACCGGGGAAAGTCCCCGGACGGAGTGGGATATGAGAAAGGTGTTTGAAGACAGGGATATTGATGCTGTATCTTTTGCAACGCCGAATCACTGGCATGCCCTTGGTACTGTCTGGGCCTGTCAGGCAGGAAAGCATGTGTACGTTGAAAAGCCTGCGTCACATAATGTATGGGAAGGCCGTAAGATGGTTGAAGCTGCACGGAAGTACAATGTACGTGTACAGGTGGGATATCAGAACCGTTCCATTCCCAACGTGATGGAAGCAATCAGGTTTATGCACAATGGCGGTATCGGTAAGGTGTACCTGGCCAGAGGACTTTGCTACAAGCCACGTGATTCTTTCGGAATTGCACCTGACAGTGAGCCGCCGGCATCGCTTCATTATGACATGTGGCTCGGACCGGCACCGTGGAGGCCCTACAATGAAAAACGGGGTCATTACAACTGGCACTGGTTCTGGGATACAGGCAACGGTGATACGGGTAACCAGGGACCGCACCAGTTTGACATTGCACGTTGGGGGCTCAACAAGAATGAACATCCGGTTAAGATTTATTCCACCGGCGGTATTTACGGGATTGATCCCGGGGAATGTGCACAGGAAACTCCCAACACCCAGGCTTCAGTGTTTAAATATGCTGATGGTACTATCCTGGAGTTTGAAACCAGGGGCCGTTTTACAAATTCCGAATCCGGTCTTGGTATTCAGATAGGCAATATGTTTCTTGGAACGGAGGGATATCTGGAGATAAACGGAAGTCAGTGGAAAGCTTTTCGTCAGCGTGAAAAGGAGCCCTTTGCAGGATCAGATATAGGGGAAAGGCCTGTTGACCTGATGAAGGCACCCGGAGGCGGCAGTCATTATGTTAATTTTCTCGAAGCCATCCGTGCAGGGAACAATGATCTCCTGCATTGCGACATTCCCGAAGGTTATTTGTCCACCTGTCTTCCCAACCTGGCAAATATATCCTATCTCCTTGAAAGAGAACTTACTTTTGACGGCTCAAAGGAACAGTTTGTAAATGATAAGGAAGCGGATAGAATGCTTACCAGGGAATACAGGAAGCCCTGGGTTGTACCAGAAGTTGTCTGATCCGTTAAACAATTTTAATCAACACATTACAAAACCGGATAAATGAAAAATACAGCAAAAACAGCTTTAATGTTTGTTTTGGTTATTCTCATTTTCTTAAGCTGTAATACAAAAAGAAGCGCACGCTACAGTAGTCCCGAGGTCACTATGTTAAGGAATGAGTCAGAACGTAAGGTGGATGTTATGGTTGGCCTGGATCATTTTACCTCATATTGCTGGCCTGAGAATGTTTATAAACCCATTCTTTATCCGCTTAAAACGGCCCGGGGAACGGAAATAACCAGAGGCTTTCCGCTTGACCCCAGGGAAGGAGAAAGGAATGATCATATGCACCAGGTCGGGATATGGCTGAACTACGGAAAGGTTAACGGCCTGGATTTCTGGGGAAACGGGCACAGGGGTGTCAAGGAGTCGGATGGCGGTGAAATAAAGCATCTTTCCATTGAAAGTATGGAGGAGGAAAATGAAGAGGCTGTACTGCTTACCAGGGAAAGCTGGATTGATCCTGAAGGTACAGAGCTTCTTGCTGAAATTACTGAATATCATTTTATCGCAATAGACTCCCTGAGGATTATTGACAGGCTGACAACTCTTAAAGCCGGATCATCTCCCGTGTATTTTGATGATACAAAGGAAGGGATGTTTGGGATAAGGGTTGCCCGGCAGCTGGAGCTGCCATCGGACGATATGGTGACGGTGCTCGGGTCAGATGGTAAGCCTTTGTCACAGAAAGTAAAGGCAGGTGATGTAGCCACCGGCAATTACCGGAGCAGTGAGGGAATAAGCGGTGATGATGTATGGGGAACCCGTGCCGGATGGATGAATCTCTACGGAAGTATTGCTGACGAAAAAATTTCACTGGTTGTCTGTGACCATCCCGCTAACCAGGGTTATCCCACATATTGGCATGCCCGCGGATATGGTCTGTTTGCCGCAAACCCTCTTGGCTGGACGGATTTCACAGACGGAAGGGAAAAACTGGACTTTTCCCTGCAGTCCGGAGAGGAAACCACATTCAGGTACAGGATTATCATCAGCTCGGGAGTGCATCTGACTGATGAGGAAATAAATAAGCTGGCCGGGGAGTTTGCACACAGGTATAAATAACTGAATACGTCAGGATAAGTTTCCGGTTCTTTCCGCTTCGTAAAATTTCAGGTAAGCCAAAACCGGAAAGTATGGAAGTGAGGCTGAAGAACGCAGATGAACCGAATAAGCTATTATGAAATAAAACTAAAAGCATGAAAAACGAACTATCACGCCGTCAGTTTCTTCAGAGAACCCTGGGTACAGGTGTTGCTCTGGCTGCCCTGAATACCCTGCCTGCTGCAGCAAAGGACAGGAAAAGACCGAAAGGTCCCCAGATGGGCCTGGTTACCTATATGTGGGGAGCTGAATGGGATCTTCCGACCCTTATCTCCAACTGTGAGAAATCGGGTCTTCTCGGAGTGGAGCTCCGTACAGAGCATGCCCATAAAGTGGAAACAGACCTCACCCCGGCCCAGCGTAGGGAAGTAAAGAAACGCTTTGCAGATTCTCCCGTTACATGCGTTGGTTACGGATCAAATTATGAGTTTCACAGTCCCGATCCTGCCAGGCTCCGTGAAAATATTGAAGGCGCAAAGGAATATGTAAAGCTGTGTAAGGATATAGGTGCCACGGGATTGAAAGTAAAGCCGAACACGCTTCCGAAAGAAGTGGAAAGGGAAAAGACAATAGCCCAGATAGCCGGATCGCTGAATGAACTCGGCAGGTTTGCCCGGGATTATGGACAGACTATAAGAGTTGAATGTCACGGTCCCATTACTCAGGAAATACCAAACATGAAAGCGATTTTTGACCAGGTTACCGAGAAGAATGTCAAAATATGCTGGAACAGCAATGATGTTGATCTTAATCCGCCCGGACTGGAAGCCAATTTCAATTCAGTAAAGCAATGGATCGGTGACACCACCCATATAAGAGGAATAAAGATCAGTGACTATCCCTATGAGGAGCTGTTCAGGCTTCTTCACGGAATAAAATACAGGGGATGGATACTTGTTGAAGCCACCACGTCCTATACTGATCCCATTGCCGTCATGAGGGAGCAGCTGACACTCTTCAACGATATTATGAGCAGGATCACAGCCTGAGATGGCAGGAATATGTCGTTTGCTCAAAAAACCATTTCATCCAAATTTTTCTCCTCTTGGTCAAATAAAATTACATTTCTCCTTCAAATGCTATAAATTAGATGTTGGATTTTTAAAAGAGGCTGAGCATTACATACGTTTTTTAAATCTTTCCGAAGTCTGAAGGGGGAGATATCTTATCATCTGAATATTCTTTTTTATGTAAAGCTCTGCAGGCCTAAGGCAGTGTTAATGTTAATCTTACCGGTATATTCCGGTGTGACTGACGGGGCGGAAGCATGCCCGGACCGGGACATAAATCTCCGGGTTTTTATCCCTTTTTACCTTTAAATCATTAATCCTTCTTGGCTGTCAAGATTATACCATGAAAAAATTCTACCTCAAAACAGCTATTTCTGTCAGAACATTACAGAAATTTTGTATGACAATGTTTCTGGGAAGTCTCCTTTTTTCACTTAATACTGAACTCCGGGGACAGACGTGTGATAATCCGTCCACTTTGACCTTAAGCTCAGGTGCCGGAAGCAGCTGCGGAACAAATCCGCTGACAGTGGAAAATAATGAATTCGGTGGTGGTGCTGTAAGTGTCACCATAAGCACAAACGGTTATGGTGTTTTAGATCAGAATATTATTGATACTTCGCCATTTTCATTTACTTATACCCCGGCCATTGAGGATGCGGGTTCCACTGTGATCATTACTGTGACGGCGAATAATCCTGATCAGGAATGTGATGTCCTGACTTTTGATTATTTCCTGGATGTCAACAATATCCCGGAAGCTCCCGTGGTATCAAATAATGGACCTCTTTGTGAGGGAGAAACTCTGAACCTTTTTACGGCAACAGAAACAGAGGGAATATATTTGTGGAGTGGTCCTGATGGATTTACTTCAACTCTTCAGAATCCCTCTATAGAAAATGTTACAACTGTTGTATCAGGAACGTACCTGGTTACAGTAACAGTCAATGGCTGTACCAGTGAGCCCGCATCCACGGAAGTTACAGTTAATGCAGTATCTGAAGCACCGGAAGCTACTAACAATGGTCCACTTTG
>JAAYKX010000344.1 GCA_012522155.1 Bacteroidales bacterium | reverse complement strand
TCCTCAATTTTCTCAAAAAGAAGTCCGGGTTTACTGATAAGATGACCTTCTGGCAGGAGATCAGGATTCCCGGCATCAGTCCATCCGGGTTTACCGGTATTTATCCAGCCTCTGAGCTTTTCCATGGAAAAGGGCAGGAAGGGTTCAAGCACTACTGCAAGATTTGCTGTTATCTGAAGGGCAATATTCATAATAGTTTTAACCCTTTCCGGATCGGTTTTGACAATCTTCCAGGGTTCAGCTTCTGCCAGATACTTGTTACCCAGCCTTGCCAGGTTCATGGCCTCTTTCAGTGCTTCCCTGAATCTGAAAGCTTCAATTGCCTTTTCCACATTGGCGGCTATCTGCCTTATCTCCCCGAGTACATGTCCGTCTTCAGGCTGAACGGCTGTTCTTGCAGGTACTCTTCCTTCGTAGTAATTATTTGTGAGGACAAGGGCCCTGTTTACAAAGTTGCCGAGGATAGCAACCAGCTCATTGTTGTTACGGGCCTGGAATTCCTTCCATGTAAAATCATTGTCCTTTGTTTCCGGGGCGCTTGAGCATAGTGAATATCTCAGGGAATCCTGCTTGCCGGGGAAGTCGGCAAGATATTCATGAAGCCATACTGCCCAGTTGCGTGAAGTGGATATCTTGTCATTTTCAAGATTCAGGAATTCATTTGCCGGAACATTGTCGGGAAGGATATAGCTTCCCTCGGCTTTCAGCATAACGGGAAAGATGATACAATGGAATACAATATTATCTTTTCCTATGAAATGGATCATCCTGGTGTCACTGTCCTTCCAGTATTTTTCCCAGTCAGGTGTAAGTTCCCGTGTAGCGGATATATATCCTATCGGGGCATCGAACCAGACATACAGCACTTTCCCTTCCGCATTCTTTACCGGTACTGGAATACCCCAGTCAAGGTCGCGGCTTACGGCTCTTGGCTGCAGACCCTGGTCGAGCCATGATTTGCACTGGCCATATACATTTGTCTTCCATTCCCTGTGATCTTCCAGTATCCATTTTTTCAGCCAGGGTTCATATTTATCCAGTGGAAGATACCAGTGAAGGGTTTCCTTCAGAACGGGTTTGCCACCGCTGATTGTTGAATGCGGATTGATAAGTTCGGAAGGGCTGAGAGAAGATCCGCATCTTTCGCACTGGTCACCATAGGCATTCTCATTGCCGCAATGGGGACAGGTTCCTTTTATATACCTGTCGGCAAGGAAGGTTTCCGCTTCCTCATCATAGTACTGTTCAGTGGTCTTTTCGGTGAACATTCCCTTGTTGTAGAGTTCCAGAAAAAATTCGGAAGCTGTTTCATAGTGGATCTTGTTCGAGGTACGGGAATAAATGTCAAATGCTATCCCGAAATCCTCAAATGCCTTCTTGTTTATTGCATGATACCTGTCGACTATCTCCTGGGGGGAGACACCTTCATTCCTGGCCTTGAGGGTGATGGGAACACCATGCTCATCCGAGCCGCATATTGAAATCACATCCTCACCCCTGAGCCTGAGGAATCTGGTGTAGATAGCGGAAGGAACATACACGCCGGCAAGGTGTCCGATATGAAGCGGACCATTGGCATACGGCAATGCAGAAGTAACAAGGTGTCTCTTATATTTTTTCATAAAATCTGTTCTGTTGATGGGTTTTCCGGAAAAAGTCCAAAGATAATAAAAATTGATACAATGGTGCAATGGTTCAAGGGCTAAGCGAAATTCTGTTTATATGACAGATCCGCTGAAACAGAACCGTCTGACCCTTGCCCTGCAGGCATGTACAGGTCTTTCCGGGAATATACAGGATTCGTCTATTCTTTACCCGCAAAACAAATTCACAGGCAAAACACAAAAGAGCAGATTTATCCCTCCTGCATTTTAAAAATAGTTGTAATTTTAGACAATTATTGACAAGTCAAATTTATGTCCATTGAAACTGTATGCAGTTCACGAACACAAAAAATAAAAATAATGCCCGAGAGTAGTACATTAGGTCAGATATTAAGAGAACACCGTGAATCAAAGGGTTTGTTATTACGACAAGTGGCAGCAGCTATGGAAATGGACACGGCATTGTTGAGTAAATTTGAACGGGACGAAAGGAAACCAAACAAAGAGCAGGTGTTTGCATTTGCAAAGTATTACAATGTAAATGCTGATGAATTGCTTTTGGCCTGGTTAAGTGACAAGATAGCCGGAGAAGTGCAAAATGAAGACCTTGCAAAAGAAGCTTTGAAAGCTGCCGGGAAAAAGGTTGAACTTTTTAAAAGGAAGAAAAAACCTTAATAATTCCATTAAAAATGAAAATCAAAACGGTGTTGCAGATGAAAGATGCAGGGCTGGATTTTAAAACGATATAATCAAACCAATATGGGTATATATTCCATTAAAATACAAAATTTCAAAAGCATCAGGGAAACAGATGATATGCTGATAAAATCCCTGAATGTTTTAATAGGGCCTAATGGAGCAGGTAAAAGTAATTTCATCAGTTTCTTTAAGTTTTTGAACAGGCTTTATGAACAGCAACTCCAACTATATATCAGTCAAAACGGACGCGCTGAAAATTTTCTTTTTTTCGGAAGTAAAGGCTCAGATTTTCTTGCAGGTAAAATTGTTTTTGACAACAATTGGGAAAATGAATATGTGTTTAAAATGGTTCCTGACCAATCTGGCAATCTGATTTTTGCAGAAGAATGGAGCAATTTCACAAGCCCGGGGTCACCGTCAAAAAATTTTTCCAATATTAGTATTGGTGGCAATCCTGAGAGTGTTTTAAAAAATGATGATGGTTACAGAAATAAATATCTAAGGACTCAGTTCAACGAATTCAAGCTGTTTCATTTCCACGATACCAGTTTTAATTCTAAAGTGAAACAACCAAGTGGTACACAAGACTATGCAAGTTTACGAGAGGACGGTGGCAACCTGGCTGCTTTTTTATACAGGCTTCAGGAATCGCATCCTAAGCATTTCAAGGTAATCACCAGAATTATACAATCCATAGCTCCATTTTTTCAGGACTTTTATTTGGTACCCGACGAGATCAGTCCACAACATATTTTTTTACGCTGGAAAGAAAAAGGTTCCGATCAATTGTTTACAGCACATAACCTATCGGATGGAACGCTAAGGATGATTTGTCTTACTACCCTGTTGATGCAACCCCATTTGCCAGGCACAATTATAATTGACGAACCCGAATTGGGCTTACATCCTTTTGCCATACAGAAATTGGCTGCAATGCTGAAAAGCGCATCGGATAAATCTCAAATTATAGTTTCAACGCAATCCGTCAATCTGGTAGATCAGTTTACTGCTGATGATATTATTGTGGTTGAAAGAAGTGACAATCAAACAGTTTTCAAACGGCAAAGCGAAGAAACACTTGCTGAATGGATAGAGGAATATTCACTGGGTGAATTGTGGAGCAAGAATGTATTGGGAGGAACACCATGAGCAGAGTGTTAAATATTTTAGTTGAAGGTTCAACGGAAAAAGAGTTTGTTTCCAATCTCATTTATCCTTATTTGTATGATAATGGCATCAGCAATGTAAGAACCATCACTATTGAGACAAGTCCGGGCTTTAAGGGTGGTGATGTACGCTATAAGGCAAGATATAAGCCTAATATTCAAAAAATATTGAAAGGGGAGGAGGATATGCGGGTCACTTCGCTCCGGAATTTGCTCCTTCAAAAAGACTGGAAAGGCTCATTCCAAATTACAGGAAACCTTTGTATGGAAGTATGATTGCTTTAGAAAATGGTTTCCCTGCAATTATGGACAAGTGTCCACGATTCAGAAACTGGATTGAAACAATGATTAAGCGTATGAAAGAATGAAATTCCACAAAATAATTGAAGTATGTCAAGCCCTAAGTTTCAGCCCCCGTTTTTGAAAAAAGGTGATGAGGTAGCCATCATTTCCCCAGCATATTTCATTGATGAGAAACAGCTTGATGATTCTGTCAGTATCCTTGAAGGATGGGGTCTGAAGGTGCATGTTTCAAAAAATGCCCTGAAACGCGAGGGGCCTTTCGCGGGAACGGAACGGGACAGGATCAGCGATATTCAGGAAATGACCCGTTCCGGCAATATAAAAGCAATATTCTGTTCCAGGGGAGGCTATGGATTGCTTAAAATTATTGACAAAATAGATTTTTCGGCACTGAAGCGTTATCCGAAATGGTATTGCGGCTTCAGTGATGTTACAATACTGCTTGTCTGGCTGAGTGAGGTTGAAGGACTGATGACCATTCACGGGGAAATGCCCCTGAATTACCTTAACAGGGAAATTAAAC
>JAAYKX010000343.1 GCA_012522155.1 Bacteroidales bacterium | reverse complement strand
GGTTTACTCCTTCATCCGAAGAACCCTGGTTACCCATCTGTGTTGCCACTTTATGCTTTGCTGCAAGCTTTGTAAGCAGCCTTGATTCATACACTGTGTGAGTCAGTGGCTTCTGAACAAATACATGCTTGCCCATTGTCATGGCAACAGCAGCAATTGCGGCATGTGTATGATCGGATGTTGCAACGATCACTGCATCGATCGAATTACCCATTTCATCATACATTTTTCTCCAGTCCCAGTATTTTCTGGCATTCGGATAGGCATCAAAAACCTTTTTCGAATATGCCCAGTCCACATCACACAAGGCAACAATATTTTCTGTCGGAGCTACTGCCCTTAGATTACTGTTTCCCATTCCTCCGATACCAACAACGGCAATATTCAGTTTATCGCTGGGAGCTCTTTTACCCATGCCGCTGACAACGGAAGCAGGGACAATTGTCAGGCCGGCAGCAAGTGCTCCTGTGGTTCCGATAAACGAACGGCGTGTCATGTTTTTAGATTCGTCTTTCATTTTCAGGTAGTTTTAATTATTAACGGTTTAAGCTTTTATAAGCCAATTTAAACATAAAAATAATAATTTCACACATTATTATCCCTTAAAGCAGGAATTTAATAAATTGTTTTTCCTGATTGATAATCAGGATCTATTATTTGCGGCTGAAAACATGTTTCCTGTAATCAGCGTGAAACGGACACTTACAATTTCCGGACAATAAAGATGAGAATTATATAAGTGCATCAACCACATCATTGAGTAAGTTCAAGGTTCCTTCAACAGGGTCACCACCTCCTTCATACTCAACCGAGATATAACCTTTGTAACGAGCGTCGTTCAGAACCTGCACACAACGGGCTATGTCAACATCCGGAAATCTTGTCCACCGCTTTGCATGAACCATAGACTCAGCTCTTGGTACAAGCATCTCAAGACCATGATACAGCATATACTCATGTTCCCAGTTGCAGAAATCCGGAGAAGCCTCACAAAAAGGACTGTTCACTTCATTCAGAATGATCAGGATATTTACCGGATTGGCTGCCAGGCCCCAGTGATTTTCTATTGTTACTTTTACTCCTGTTTTTTCACCATAGTCTGCAAGCTCCTTAAATGATTCTATTGCTTTTTCTATGTACGGTACCACTTCCTCATTCCTGGGATAGCCCCCCTGTATTACTGCTGCGGGTATGATCTGAGGACCTCCCGTATTTACTCTCATCGATTTGACTCCTATTTGTCTGGATGCATCAAGCCATAATTTCCCCACCCTTATTCCTTCTTTCCGCTGTTCATCATCCAGATCTGCAAGATACCTTGGGGCATTGTTCGAAATATGGGTGGCTTTAACACCGGTTGATTCCATATTCTTTACAAGCAGATCAAGATAGCGTTTTGCAGACAGTGAAGAGGGGTCAAATTCCCCCGGACCAGTCCGGCCGGTCCTTGTAACAGTAGTAAACATCGAATCATCCGTAAAATCCCCGAAATGTGAAGACCACAGATCCATGGCATATACTCCCGGATAAACATCCCTGGTAAAGCCCGGAAAGTCAAGCAGAGTGATCTCACCGTATTTTTCCTTATACTGGTTGGATTGCTGGGAAATCCGCTGGCTTGGTCTTCGCCTGAATAATGCTCCGACAGCATAACTGTTTGATGCCATTCTTTTTAATCTCTCAGCCCTTGAACTGACTTTCGCCCTTTCCTGAACGGTCCCTGATTCAGCAAAAGTATATCCCAGTCCGGCAGCACCAAGTGCGCCGAGACCAGCTGTTTTCAGGAAATTACGCCGGCCCCGGTCTTTGGAGGCTTCTTCAATTTTTTGGTCATTGATCTCTTTCATATATGTCAGGTTTTAATTATACAGTCCTGCTAAAGTCCGGATAAGAAAATAATATATTTCTTTCAAAAGATTGCTCTGAAGAATACGTTTCAGGTGTTCTGGTTTCTAACAAACATACTTCTATATTTTTAAAAAGTCAAACTTTGCCAGAGCTTAATTTTCAGTGTCTCCCTTCTGCTGCTGATGAAAGATGGCCGCTTAAAAAATCAGAGTTCCCGTATCCATATATTCCTGAATGCAACAGGATTACCATGGTCCTGGAGGACGAGAGCTTCCGGCCCGTGCTCTTTCACTGAATATTCCGGAATGCCGGTATACAGGGTCGGACCCCTGAGGCTTACATTGTTCTGAATAAGGACCCCGTTTTGCAATACCGTAACCCTGGGCGGCGTAAAATATGAAGTTGAATCATTTCCAAACCTTGGTGCAGTATAAATTATGTCATAAGTCTGCCATTCACCGGGTTTCCTGCATACATTCACCAGAGGGGCATATTGCTTATAAAGGCTTCCTGCCTGTCCGTTACGATAGGTTTTATTATTATAACTGTCAAGTATCTGAACCTCATACAAGCCCTGAAGGAAGACCCCGCTGTTTCCCCTGCCCTGCCCTTCGCCCTCAATTTCACCCGGAGCCCTCCATTCTATATGAAGCTGGAAATCCCCAAACTTACGTTTTGTCTGTATCACCCCTGATCCTTTCACACATACAAGGGCTCCTTCCTGTAATATCCATCTGGTGGGATTTCCCCTGCTGTCCTCCCATTCCCTGTCAATAATACCGGCCGTACCGTCAAAAAGGACAAATGCATCGGAAGGCGGCACCCCGGCCCTGTCACCCGGCTGTACAACCCTTACTTCCGGTTCCATTATTTCAGTCATTTGTGGTGTCATCCTTGCCGGATATTCCTGCTTCCGTGCAGACATATCCGGAGATCCGGTTCTGCCGGGAGACTGTTGCCCGTAAGTCAATAAAGC
>JAAYKX010000342.1 GCA_012522155.1 Bacteroidales bacterium | reverse complement strand
TCAAATACTGGCAGCCATTTATGGCACCATGCTTTGGCACTGTTGCCAGGATCGCAGGAAAACAGGGAACAAAGGTTATCTGCATTTTTGACAATGTGATTCCTCATGAGAAGAAAGTATTTGACAGGATGCTTACAAGGTATTTTGTCCGCAGCATAGACGCTGCCATTGTGATGTCAAAAAGTGTCGGTGAGGATCTTGAGCAGTTCCGGACAGATATTCCGGTTGTTTATAATCCCCATCCTCTGTTTGACAATTATGGTGATATTATTCCCCGCGGGGACGCGCTCGGAAAACTTGGTCTGCCGGAAGACTGTTCATATCTGCTGTTCTTTGGATTTATAAGGGAGTACAAGGGACTTGATATTCTTTTAAAAGCATTTGGTGACAGGCGTTTAAGAGATATGAAGTTAAGACTGCTGGTGGCGGGTGAGTTTTATGAAAATGATCAGCCTTATAAAAAACTGGTGAGAGATGCCGGTATTGAGGATGATGTGATATTTTTTGACCGTTTTATCGGGGAGGATGAGGTCTCCATATTTTTCAGTGCTGCCGATCTTGTTGTACAGCCCTACAGGAGTGCCACCCAGAGTGGCGTGACACAGATAGCCTATCATTTCGGGAAACCGATGCTTGTAACAGATGTCGGGGGACTGAGTGAGATAGTTGCAGATGGCAAATGCGGATATGTTGTAAAACCTGAGCCCGGAGAAGTTGCAGAGGCAATTATTGATTATTTCAGTAATAAACGACAATCTCAATTCACTGAAGGTGTGGAAAAAGAAAAATCGAGATTTACATGGGACAGGTTAACAGATTCGATACTTAAGGTGTATAAAGTGATATCTGGCAAATAACTGTGAAAACGGATTAGTAGTGAACCGGATAAGGACTGAAGCGGACAACAGGTTAACAGTATAACAGAAAACTAGAAACTGAATAATAAACAACAGTATATGATCTTTCGAAGCAAAGCGCCCCTGCGGCTTGGTCTTGCAGGCGGAGGCAGTGATGTCTCACCATATTCGGAAATGTACGGCGGTGCTGTGCTCAATGCAACAATTGACCAGTATGCATACTGTACCATCGAAGAAAACGATTCCGGCCAGGTGACTCTCATTGCAGCTGATCTGGACCAGCACAAACAGTATCCGGCATCACTGAACCTGCCGGTTGACGGCAGTCTCGACCTGCACAAGGGGGTTTACAACCGTATTGTGAAAAATTTTGGCATTACAAAGCCGTTGTCGTTCAAAATGACAACATGGTGTGATGTGCCGCCCGGAAGCGGTCTGGGAACATCTTCCACCATGGTGGTGGCCATTGTAAAGGCTTTTGCCGAATGGCTGAACCTGCCATTGGGTGATTATGACACAGCCTTGCTTGCCTATCAGATTGAAAGGATAGACCTCGGTCTCAGTGGAGGGAAACAGGATCAGTATGCAGCCACTTTCGGGGGATTCAACTTTATTGAGTTCACAAAGGATGAAAGGGTTATTGTCAATCCGCTCAGAATGAAAAGATGGATCACCGACGAACTGGAGGCATCAATGGTATTGTTTTATACCGGGCAATCAAGATCATCAGACAGGATAATACGGGAACAGCAGGATAATACCCGGGAGGGTAAAAAGCTTCCCCTTGAGGCCACGCACAGGATAAAGGAGAATTCATACCTTATGAAGGAACTCCTGCTTAAGGGTGAGATAGTTCAGTTTGCCATAACACTTGGACGGGAATGGGAGAACAAGAAAAAAATGGCTTTGTCGATCTCCAATCAGAAAATTGACAGTATCTATCAGGCTGCTGTGGATGCGGGTGCATATGGCGGGAAAGTGTCAGGAGCAGGAGGGGGGGGATTCATGTTTTTTATGACCGATCCCACCCGGAGATATGCCCTGCTGAATTCGCTGAAACGCTTCGATGGCAGGGTTGTGAATTTTCATTTCAGTGAGAACGGATGCCAGGGATGGAGAATACAGGGAGGCTGAGGATGGAAGTGATAATACTGGCCGGAGGACTGGGGACACG
>JAAYKX010000341.1 GCA_012522155.1 Bacteroidales bacterium | reverse complement strand
GGTTAATAACAACAGTGGCATAAAAGTCATTAAGATTATTGTGGTGACACTATTCTTTTTTACTGTTGTTTTGGATAGCAAATCCAAAGCAATTGGTATCTCTCTTCTATATCTGAAACCATCCCACAAATACATTCAATTTAAAAATTCACTTAGCAAACGCACACCCGGTTTACTCTACGTGGAAAACGAAAAACAGTTCTGCTGCATAACCGGTTCTCTGGCACACCCCAAATACTCACTGAACAACACTGAATATAATTTAAACTATGAAAATAAAATAAGGTTTCTACCCCTGATCATTTCTGATTACACAAAAGAGAGGGGCATCAATCCTATCAACGGGCCACCCGGCCAGGTTCCGGATCATAAAACTGAAAGCCTGCTATACCGACAGACTGAAATAACCCATCCACACTCATTCTCCACAGACCAGGTTACTGACAATAATATTAACATGTCAGATTCCATTGAGCAGTACCCGGTCACAATTCTTTGTCCGCCGGATATTTCTATATATACCGACATCAACACATGCACAAGTTACATCACCGACAAATTAAATGCTTTTTACGAACGCGACAATGCCACCAGTGTTACCTGGGAAATGGAAGGAGCCACTGAAGGGAGGTCTCCGCTGACAGGATTCAATAAAATAGATGATTTTACCTTCAATGAGGGAGCAACCATCATCACCTATACAATAACCGACCTCCGGCAAAACAGAGCCACCTGCTCCTTCACAGTTACCATTTCCGACAACCAGGTTCCCAGGTTTATTAATTTCCCCGGAAATATCTCAGTCTATACAGAACCCGGGAAGTGCGATGCAGTTGTAAACTGGAATATGCCGGGGATAACAGATAATTGCACACCACCGGATGAACTTATATGGACTGCTTCGCACCAGCCCGGCAGCAGGTTTTCCGAAGGTATAACAGAAGTCCGTTATTCAGTCACTGACGGCATAGGGAACAGAAAAGACACCTCTTTTTTCATCACAGTAATCGACAATGAGCCACCGGTATTAAGTAATTGTCCGGTTGAAATTAACATTTCAACCGATCCTGGCTTATGCGAAGCTTCAGTTACCTGGATCGAACCCACTGTTATTGATAACTGTTCAGAGGCTTCAGCCATATTTTTGGAAAGGTCTCACGAGCCGGGTTCAATATTCCCGACAGGATCAACGCCTGTTACGTATAAATTTATTGATGAAGCGGGAAATATCGCTGAATGCATGTTTAACATAACCATAATTGACAATGAAACTCCATTACTGTTACCTCCTGCTGATATAAGTTTATTTAATGATGAAACTCTCCCCGCTCCTTTTATAACACTCAGTGAATTCTCTGAGTCAGGAGGATTCGCTGCTGACAATTGTAAGCTCGACGAATCAACATTCAGATTGATCTCCGAAACCGGCATTTCTGATATCTGCCCGTATACCATCACCAGGGTTTACAGCGTTGCCGACATGGAAGGCAACATTACCACAGCCGGCCATCATCTCAGAGTGCTTGAAGAAGAGATCAATCTGAAGTCAGGGCAGGGCTTTCTGGTAAATTTCACAGCTATGCAGTCAGGCCTCTGGAGTGAGAAAGCAACCTGGGGAGGTTTAGATCCCCCCTCTGCTGCCGACGATGTTACAATCCCTGCAGGAGTAACCGTCACTATTGATATAGCGGCCTTCTGCAAAAACATGGAAATACAAAATGGCGGAACGGTCAATTATTCCGGCGCCCAAACATTACAGGTCCACGGCAACTGGACAGATAACGGGAACTACGACGGAGGCACCAGCGGTGGGGTTGAGTTTGCGGGGAATGAAGACTCATATATTGACGGGACGACTACTTTTGAAGAACAGACAATCACAAAGGAGAGCCTTGCAACCACCCTGACAATAAATGGAAATACAACTATATCGGGCGGAGGAAGCCTGACCCTGAACGGCGGATTAATTAAAATCCCCGGAGGTGCATCTTTGAGCTGCGAGTATAGCATGAAGTTAAAAATACCTCCAAATTCGGGATTCGAAGTAAACGGACGTTCACTTCGCACCGGTAAATTTTCCATTACTAATAACGGCTTAATAAGAGTGACATCCGGCACGGCAAACTTTGGGACCAATTCGGGTAATTCAGTGCATACACAGGTTGACGGGGCATTTATAGTCACTGAAGGAACTGTAAAGATAGCAGGAAGACTGGAAAACACAGCCCGTGGAACACTGGATCCTTTGGGACTGCCTTCCGGGATCACTGTATCCGGCGGAGAGGTTATTTTGAGCGCTGTTGGTAACGGACTGAGCAACACCGGATCATTGAATGTTACTTCAAACGGATATCTGGATTTTACAGGAGGCTCCATTGTTTTTCAAAATCCAAGTACAGCAGGGACAACTTTAGACCTGGGACTTCTCGACGGATATGGAACAAAAAACACTGATGGAGGTGTCTTTCAGTTTGGAAATAACAGTACCCCGGATCAATCAGAATTTATCATTTCAAGTGTAATACCCCTAAACAATATTACATCAGCATCTGACGTAAACCTGAAATTAAAGAGCGACCTGGAAATAAGCGACAGGTTAGATCTGGCAGATAACAGTAATATTATCCTAGACGGCAATTCCATTCGCCTAAAGGTTGACTCCAAGGCAACATACAATTTGCCACTGTCCGATACAGATGGAAATTCTATTCCGGTTTCCGTCGAAATAGCAGACGGCACAATTTCTCCGGAATCATATATAGAACTCAAAACCATTGGAAATAAACATCCCGAAAATTTAAATGAGATCAATTATCTGGAAAGATATTGGAGCGTATCAACCGGAGGAATTAATAATCCGGAATATAATATAACCGCAAAATATGCCAACACAGATATTATAGGAGATAAATCAGGACTGGTTGTAACAAATTTTTCAGATGATTCATGGTCACCTCTTGAAAACACAAATCTTGGCCCCAACACAATCCTGATCAACGGGGTAAATGGAGATTTGGAGTTTACTGCATTTGCAGAAGCAACTGTAACTATTACAGCCAGTCCTGCAACTACGGTCTGTTCAGGATCCCCAGTTACTCTAACAGCTGTTGTCATGGATGGCACTGCACAATCTTATACCTGGAGCTCAAATCCCTCAGGGATATACAATAAAACGCAGGCAATTACAGTATCACCAACACAAAATACGACATACAGTGTTACCATAGTTGATGAAAACAGTATAACTGTTCAAAGTGATCCTATTACCATTTCGGTCAATCCATTGCCGACAGCCACAATCTCAGGTTCCATAACTGTTTGTCAGAATGCCGCACAACCACAGATTACATTCACCGGGACTAATGGTTCTGCTCCCTATACTTTTACGTACAACATAAATGGTTCGGGATCTTATTCAACTGTGTCAACAGGCAACACGGCTAATGTCAATGTGCCAACAAATAATTCCGGAACATTTACCTGCAATTTAATCTCTGTTGAAGACAATAATGGTTGTCTGCAAAATCAAACAGGGAGTGCTACTGTAACTGTGACCCCTCCCATTTCTGCTACTGCAGACATTACCGATCCTATCATATGTTATGGAGAGGGAGCTACAGTTGAAATAACTGCAACAGGGGGAACCCCTCCCTACACATTTTCATTTGAAGGTAAACCTTCAAATTCGACAGGAGTTTTTACCGGTATCGTGGCTGGAACAAATTATGATTGGACAGTAACCGATGCCCTGGGTTGTGATCCTGAAACAGGAACAATTACAGTAACCCAGCC
>JAAYKX010000340.1 GCA_012522155.1 Bacteroidales bacterium | reverse complement strand
TCTCACGGTGATAAGCCCTGATGTAGAAATAGATGACTGTCATCAGAAAAAGAGAGCCGAAAGCATAGGGTGCATTTATTTTGAACATCACCCATACCGCTATGAGGAATCCGCCCAGTGAGAGATACCATCGTGATTTGAAGGAAGGGCGGTATGAGGGCGATGATCCGAAATGGTTAAGGAACGAAATAAGGCAGAGTGAACCGTAGGTTACAAGGAAGAACATTGAAATGATCTGTGCCACGGCATTGACATTACCCAGCGCGACAAAGACAAAGGCAATAATGATTGTTACAAGGGTTGCGTTTGCCGGTTCGCCATCTGATTTTCTGCCATGTGAAAGCCATCTGTTGAGCCTTTTCGAAGGGAAGGACGAATCCAGTGCCAGTGCCTGTAAGGTTCTGGGTGCCACCAGTATTGACCCGATTGCCGAAGACAGGGTGGAGGCTGCAAGTCCTAGAGGAATGATCACGGCTCCCATGATGGCAATCTTTGACATAATAAGCTGATCGGCAAGCATGTCCTCAACAGGTACGGAGATCGCGAACTTATAGATTATACCGATGTATATCAGCATTCCTGTTATTGTGGCGAGGATTGTTCCCCTCGGGATTGAGGTGGAAGGGTTCCTTAGTTCGCCGGAAAGGCCGACACCGGCTGTCATGCCTGTAAATGCAGGAAACACAATGGCAAATACAATGAAGAAGTCTTTCATGTTTCTCAGGTCACCGGCAGGAATACCGTTACCCATGGTTGCCCCGTATTCTGTTTTTCCAAGAAAAAACAGTAACAATGATAGAAACAGTATTGCAACAACGAAATAGAGCATTTTCACCCCAATGTTTGCACCCCGTTTGAGAATTATATATCCCAGTATCAGTACTGCGGGTACGCTGATTGCCTGTCTTGGAATATTTATGTTGAATGAATTCAGGAAATAGTTGAATACAAACTCAAAGGCTTCGGTGAATGCTATGATGTAAAATGCAAGGCTGATGGCCTGTGACAGGAAAAGGGCAAATCCTATGGTTGCTCCTATGTTCAGACCGAATGAACGGCTTATGATGAAGTATTCCCCGCCACCTTCCACGCGTTTGTTTGTAGCAAGTTCTGACAGTGCAAAGGCGGTAGGCAGGGTAAGTGAATGACCGAGGAGGATCAGGATCAGGACACCCCAGAATCCGAGTGTTCCCACGGCAAATCCGAATCTGAGGAAGAGGATAGCACCCAGAATGGTGGATATTGCCGTGAAAAAAACCGGAATGGAACCAAAGCGTTTACTGCCGGTGGTTTCTGTCATCGTTTTTCAAAATTAACCTGGCTTACAACTCTTTGGGGAACAGACATTTTTATGCCTTCCCTGTCGAAAGCTATTTTCAGCCGTTTACGGTATTCACCTCCAATTTCCCATTGTTTCAAAGGTATGGTCTCACCCAGTATTTTCACCCTTATTGCAGATTGGGCAAAATCAGTTATTCTCAGGAATGCGGGAGCCTTTATAATGGATTTTCCAAATGCAGGATCCCCGGCCAGTTCCAAACCTGTTCTGTTTATTATCCCAATGAGCTGTTCAAGATTTGTGTCATAGGCAACCTCAATGTCCATATGTACCCTTGCAAAATCCTTTGACAGATTTGATACACGTACCACGGAGCCGTGGGTAATATGATGAACGATTCCGTCAATATCCCTCAGGGTGGCTTTTCTCAGACTGATATCCTGCACAGTTCCGGATGTTCCGTCAATATTTACAATATCACCGATACGGTACTGGTTTTCAAGAATAATAAATAAACCGGTAATGATATCCTTTATGAGATACTGTCCTCCGAATCCGACAGCAAGGCCTGCAATTCCTGCCCCGGCCAGGATGGGGCCGATTTTCAGGCCGGCTTCCTGAAGTATCATCAGTATTGCAAGGATGAGCATGATCACTCTTGTCGCCCCGGTAAATATCCTTATAAGCGTATCTTCGCGTTTTTTATCGGCTTCTTCAGGCATTTGCCTGTCGTGTACAACCGTCAGTCTGACAGTTCTTCTGATTATCCTGTGAATTATCTTATACAGGATCAGGGAAGCTGCGGCAATAAAAACAATCTTAATACCATGATCCAGAAGCCATGGTATGACAGAGGCCAGCCATTTACCCAAAGTTTCAGTCATTCTGATTTTTAATAAATAGTTTCTACAAATTAACTTCTTTTTTAAAGATATTACACCCTGAATAGAATTTACTTTGGCATATATAATTAATTTAGCAAAGCATGCAAAACACAAGTCTTAATTTAATAGCCATGAAAAAAACCTTGCTGATCTGCAGTTTTGTTTCGCTGCTTTTTGTATTTGCCCAGAATCTCCGGTCTCAGGAAGTAAAACAGGTAAAGCTTACCGACTTCAGTCTTCAGTCATCCGCCCTGGCTGATGAAACGGGAGAGATGATATCTTCCCCGGCTTTTGAGCCTGATATTTACTGGTTTCCCGTTAAGGTGCCATGTACTGTGCTGACCGGTCTGGTTGCAAACAATATTTATCCTGATCCCTGGTCAGGTCTTAACAACATGCTTATACCTGATGCATCGGATGAGTTCAACAGGATGTATGATCTTGAGAAATACAGTCATATTCCCGGCCATCCGAATCCGTGGAAAAAGCCCTACTGGTACCGGACGAAATTTTATGTGCCGGAAGAAGACAGAGGAAGGCATTTTCAGCTTATATTCAAGGGTATAAATTACCGGGCTGCCGTATGGGTCAATGGCAGGCAGATAGCGGATTCCACGGAAATGGCGGGAATGTTTTCCCAGTACAGTTTTGATGTTTCGGAACATATCAGGGCAGGCGGGGAAAACGGACTGGCAGTCAGGATATATCCTCTTGATTATCCGGGGCTGCCTGATAAGGAACAGCTTGAAGCGCTGGGGGATTTTTATCTTAACGGAGGTCCTACGGGCGATATCGGAAAAAATGTCACCATGCTGTGTTCTGTCGGATGGGACTGGATACCGCCGGTAAGGGACAGGAATATGGGAATATGGCTTCCGGTATATCTGCGGACTTCAGGGGGAGTCACCTTCAGTGATCCCAGGCTGGTGACGGATCTTCCGGATCTTCCCGATACAAGTATTGCCAGGATATCCCTGAATCTCAGGCTTGTCAATCATAATAATAAAAATACGGATGGTTCACTTCATGTGAGGATTGCTCCTGAAAACTTCAGAGGAAAGGCTCTTGAATTCATAAAACCTGTATCAATAAATCCGGGAGAATCGCTGATGATTGATCTGAACGGTTCAAATACCAGTGAGCTTAATATAAGGAATCCCGCCCTTTGGTGGCCAAACGGTTACGGCCGGCCGGATCTTTACCGTATCAGGCTGCAGTATTCAGATCATGCGGGGATTGTCAATGACACTTCATTCATTTTCGGTATCAGGACCGTTTCGACCAAGGCAGTTGAAATGAAGGGAAGCTGGAGACGTGATTTTTATGTGAACGGTAAAAGGATTCATCTAACCGGCGGGTCATGGGTTCCCGACATGATGCTTAACCGGGATTCTCTCAGGTATGATTATGAAATGCGCCTGTGCCGTAATGCCAATATCAACCTGGTGAGGATATGGGGCGGCGGAGTAACTCCCTGTGATGAATTCTTTGAAGCTGCCGACCGCTACGGGCTGCTTGTCTGGTCTGATTTCTGGATTACGGGCGATACACAGGGTGAGTTCAAGGGATCTCCTGACTGGCCTCTTGAGAGCGGGGTGTTTAAGAAGAATGTTACAAATACCATCTGCAGGATCCGGAATCATCCCTGCCTGCTTGTCTGGACCGGTGGAAATGAAGGGCATGCCAGGCGGGAGCTGTATGATTTCATGAGAAACAGTATTATTGAACTTGACGGAACCCGGCCCTTTATACCCAGCTCGTCCGGGTTTGCCCGGCTTCCTGAAGGATGGCCGGGAGCCTGGCCTGACAATCTTCCGACGGGAGTATACAGCGGGGGTCCGTACAGCTGGCAGGATCCGCAGAGCTACTACAGGAGGGTACTTGCCGCTAAAGACTGGGTGTTCAAGGATGAAACAGGTATACCGTCGATGGTTACCTGGGATATACTGCCGAAAATAATCCCCAACCTGGTATGGGACAAGTCGCTGCCTTTTCCCCTGAACCATTCATGGGGTTATCACGATGCAGCAACAGGAAACGGAAGGTGGGATCTCTACTACAAGGAAACATTTGCAAGATACGGTGAAGCTGAAAGCATGGAGGACTTCTGTAATAAAATGCAGCTGATGAATGCAACGGGATATCAGGGTATATTTGAAGCTGCAGGACACAGGCTCAATGATGTTGGGGGAGTGATGCTGTGGAAGCTGAATGCGGCCTTTCCCAGTGTTATCTGGCAGGTTTACGACTGGTTTCTTCAGACAAACGCAGGATACTATTTCATGCAGAATGCCTGTGAGCCGCTTCATATTCAACTGAATCTCATTGATCTGAAAGTAACTGTACTGAACAGGAGGTATAAACCGGCATCAAATCTCAGGGCTGCCGTGGAAGTTTATGATAGTGATTCAAGACTGCTTTTCAGGAAAGAGAATCATCTGAGCATGGGGCCTTCGGAAGTAAAGGTTACGGAGTCTCTTGAAAAAATCAGGAAAAAGCACGGGGGTATTCTTTTTGTTGTGCTGAACCTGACGGATTCAGGCGGGAAAAAAGTGTCACACAATGCATACTGGCTTTCCCCGGACAATGATTTCAGGGCTCTTTCAGATCTTCCTGCCGCATCAGTAACGTTTGAGCATCTGAAAACGGTAAGGGGCAGGAATGACCATGAATATTCAATGACCATCAGCAATAATTCCGGAAAGATCGCATTTTTCATACGTCCCCGGCTGATCCTTGACGGGGAGGAAATACTGCCTTCCTGGTGGTCATCCAGTTATGTCACGCTGGCACCCTCAGAAAGTATATCACTCTCTGTAGCATGTCCGGCTGCCGGGCTTGGGGGCAGGGATCCGCTTGTCATGATTTCCGGATGGAATGTGGAGGAACAGTTAATCAGGCTGAATAATTATTAATATAAAACAATACTTATGGCTCTTCTGGGGATGGATCTGGGTGGTACAAAACTGGCAACGGCTGTTTTTACTGAAGATGGTGAACTGATAAAAAAAGACAGGGTTTTCCTTGACAAGCGCGGGGGCTCCGGCGTTGGCAGGCTTATCACCGGCAGAATACGGGAGACACTCGATGATGCGCTCAGGGAGAATTATTCCATAGATTCAATAGGTATTTCGGTTCCCGGCATCAGCCGTTCTGACAGCGGCACGGTATGGGCACCCAATATTCCGGGATGGGACGATTATCCCCTTCTTGCCGAAGCAGAATCGGCAGGCGGAAATATTCCCGTGGTCATTGACAGTGACCGGGCATGTTATATTGCAGGCGAACTGTGGAAGGGCAATGCAAAAGGATGCAGGGATGCAATTTTCCTTTCTGTGGGAACCGGAATAGGAGCAGGAATAATTGTGAATGGTGATATTCTGCGGGGAAGTCACGATATTGGAGGCTCTATAGGCTGGATGGCCCTTGACAGGCCTTATAGCGATGACTATGCGGGCTGCGGCTGTTTTGAATATCATGCTTCGGGGGAAGGTATTACCCGTACTGCAGGGAGAATGCTGGAGAAAGATGCAGATTATTCAGGTATCCTCAGGGATAAGCCCCTGGCGGAAATCAGTTCCCGTGATGTTTTTGAAGCCTTTGAAAAGGGAGATCCCCTGGCTTCACTGGTTATTGGTGACTGTATTGAATTCTGGGGCATGGCTGTGGCAAATCTCATCAGTCTGTTCAATCCGGAAGTAATAATACTTGGAGGAGGGGTGTTCGGGCCGGCACTCAGATTCATTGATGATATCAGTAAGGAGTCATCCAGATGGGCACAGCCTGTCAGCAGCAGGCAGGTCAGGATCACCGGATCTGCCCTGGGCGGCGATGCGGGAGTAACAGGTGCCGGATATATGGCATTGAAAAAATTACGGGAAATAATATGATGGAAATGAAACGATCATGTAAAGAATTTACAAGCGGGACAGGCTTTGCGGAATCAACCCTGATAAACCAGCCTTGCGGGGCAGGTTCCGGATGAACCGGGACCAGTCTTCGATGAACCGGCGCAAGTTCCGGATGAACCGGGACCAGTCTTCGATGAACCGGCGCAGGTTCCGGATGAACCGGGACCGGGTATCTGAACATTCTTATTAAATTACAGACAGATGAATAAAACTTACAATAAAAAACTGATTTTCCGGGCTTCATGTGCCGGAATCCTTATGTTCGGAATTGCAGTGCTCGTACTTGGCTCCATTGCTCCCGACCTTAAAATAAAGCTTGACCTTGATGAGATATCCGCGGGGACATTGTTTTCCATCCTGCCGGTCGGAATGCTTGCCGGATCACTGTTGTTCGGTCCGGTTGCCGACAAATACGGTTACAGGATATTGCTGTCGGTGTCATGCTTTCTTCTGTTTGTTGGCTTTGAAGGTCTGGCCCTATCAAGGGATTCAGGGCTGATAAAACTGTTCATCTTTCTTACCGGCCTTGGGGGCGGAGCGATAAACGGAGCCACCAGTGCACTTGTATCGGATATAAGCGACACCGACAAAGCAGCCAATCTCAGTTTGCTGGGAGGCTTCTTTGCACTGGGGGCTCTGGGCATTCCTTTGATACTTGGGTTGTTACGCGACACCTTCAGTTTTGAAACAATAATTTCGGGAGTAGGAATTCTTGCTCTTGCCGCCGGGATCATTTTTCTTGTCATAAGTTATCCGCCCCCGAAGCAGGAACACGGATTTCCCCTTAAGGGGCTGCAGGCAATGCTGAATGACAAAGTGCTGTTGCTGATAGCTTTTTTCCTGTTCTTTCAGAGCAGCTTCGAAGGAATTTTAAATAACTGGACAACAATCTGGCTTACAGATCACCTTATGGTTCGGACGGGCAGCGCACTTTTCGCACTGTCATCATTTGTTGCCGGGATGACCCTGATGAGGTTTCTGATAGGAAGTGTTCTGAGGTCCCTGCCGGAAAAAACTATCATGACGATATCATTCCTGCAGCTCTTTTCCGGATTGTTGCTGATGCGTATTGCTGGTTCATTGTCGCTGGCAGTACCCGGTCTGGTACTTCTGGGCGCCGGACTTGCCGCGGGTTTCCCCGTGATGCTGGGCATAGCAGGGGAAAGGTTCAGGGAATTATCAGGAACGGCTTTCAGTTTTGTCATGTCTGTTGCCCTGTTGGGCAACATGATTGTCAATTATCTTATGGGACTGATAGCCGGAAGGTTCGGTATAAGCAATCTCACCACAGTCGCATTTACCGAGCTGATAATGCAGGTAATCCTGTTTACCTTTATAATCAGGATACTGAATAAAAATAAAAGTTAACAAATTAAATATCAAATTCTTATGTTGGCAAAACAGTGGCTGGAAAACACCAGGAATACAATGAGGCTTATTGAGGAAACCCAGATGGACAACATCCGTAAATCAGCTGAATTAATGGCAGATACCATTGAATCCAAGAGATGGGTTCATACTTTCGGATGCGGCCATGCGACTCTTCCCATTGAGGAGATGTATCCGCGGATAGGAGGATTTGTGGGATTTCATCCCATGATTGAACTGCCTCTTACCTTTTTTACAAGAATAACCGGGGAGATGGGTGTCCGGCAGTTTGTCTTTCTGGAGCGGGTTGAGGGTTACGGAACGGAGATAATGAAAGGATATGATTTTGACAGGCGTGATGTGATGTGGCTCTTTTCCCATTCGGGAATCAATAATGTCAATATAGATGTGGCGCTTGCAGCCCGTGAAAAGGGGATGAAGGTGATTGTTTTCGGATCGGCATCCGAGGCTGCCGGCAGAAAATCAAGACATTCAAGCGGAAAAACCATTTTTGAGCTGGCGGATGTGGTGGTGGATACCTGTACTCCGCTTGAGGATGCCTCCGTGGTATTGAAAGGCCATCCTGACAAGATCGGGCCGGTTTCCACGATGGCATTCATAACCTGTGTCTGGATGACAATTACCACTGTTGCTGAAATACTTGCCGGCAGGGGGGTCAGGCTTTATATTCATCCTTCGCACAATGTTCCGGGGAATGAAGATTCACGTGTAAGGCTGGATGAGGCCCTTGATGAATACAAAAGAAGAATAGCAGGAGTCTGATTGTCTTTTGCCGGATTATCCGGGATCCTGGTCAGTAAGCTGTAAATTTATTGTATTTTACCTGAAGAGATAATGTTGCAGGCAGTTCCCGGCAGTTGACAGTTACAGCTTTACGGAGACGGAGGGGGCCGGCATGATGTTTTTGACAATAAAACTGATGATATCATATGGATATTGACCGCAGAAAATTTATTTCAGCCGCTGTCACAATTATCGGGGGTATCCCCCTTGCTTCAATTATTCACGCGAAAGATGGTTTTGAGCCGGTTTGTTTCGGGGTGTTTGCCGATTCCCATTATGCTGACAGGGAAGCCATGTCCCTGCGATATTACCGGGAATCCCTGGATAAATTATCCGAATGTGTTGATCTGATGAATGAACTGAATGTTGATTTTCTGATAGAGCTGGGAGATTTCAAGGATCAGGGTGATCCTCCCGATGAAAGGGAGACTCTCAGGTTTCTTGAAACAATTGAAAAGGAGTTTTGCCGTTTCAGGGGTCCGCGTTATCATGTTCTGGGAAATCATGACCATGATTCTGTCAGCAAGCGACAGTTTCTGAAAGCCATAAGTAATACCGGTTTTGACAGGGCACTGCCATATTATTCTTTTGACAGCGCTTCTTTTCATTTTGTAGTGCTTGATGCCAACTACAGACCGGATGGCGTGGCCTATGGCCGTGGAAATTTTGACTGGACTGAGGCCTATATTCCCGGCAGGCAGCTGAGGTGGCTGAAGAAGGATCTGGCAAAGACGGTGAAGCCCACTGTTGTTTTTGTTCATCAGCGGCTGGACGTAAACTGGGAAAACAGGATTTACGGACCGGTGAATGCTGCTGAGGTCCGTAAGGTGCTGGAAGATTCCGGCAAGGTGCTGATAGTGTTTCAGGGTCATGAACATGCCGGTGCTTCCGGCCTTGTAAACAATATACCATATTACACTCTCAAAGGCATGATAGAGGGGTCCGGATCAGAAAATAACAGTTACGTCACGGTAAGCATTGACCGGAATCTCAGAATAAGCATAAAAGGTTACCGCAGGGCTGAGTCGGATCAGTTTCCCCGGCTTTCAGTATCCGGCTGATACATTTGTGCCTGTAACAGCTGTCACGCGGCTTCCCGCTTTCAGATACAGGGCATAGTAATCGTTTCCGGGAAATGCAGTTGATTTATGTAACGACAGAAAATCTTTTTCGCGGAATTTATATCCTGATAATTCTCCTGAATGGTTCAGGCAGGGTATTCCAGGGAAGTTCCGAGAGTACCATCAATATCAGTATTTCCGGACTGAAATAGGCTGCTGCAAGGACAATAGCCATGCCGTTGTTCATATAAGCAGATGTTACTGCATAGGCAATCCTGTTTTCCCTGTTCTGCCTTATACCCATAAAATAACCGGCGACATGAAGCAGGGCAAAGACAAAGTATAATATCACGGTTTTCCAGATCAGGCTCAGGGGATTTTCCAGAAGGGCATCCCTCTGCGATGAAATGGCCACATA
>JAAYKX010000339.1 GCA_012522155.1 Bacteroidales bacterium | reverse complement strand
CTGAAGCTGATGTTGCAATATTTGACATCAAAAAAGGCGATTACGGATTCCTGGTCAGCGGAGGCGAGATCAGGGGAACACAACGAATTGAAAATGAAATCACCATAAGGGGCGGAGAAATTGTTTATAACCTCAATGGAAGGATCACTCCCGTAACCCTTCCTCCGAGGCCTGGTCAGCGGGGACGGATATAAGATATTTTTCATCGGTGAATTAATAACTATCCCCGGCGTAGTGACCGGACCTTAAGGAATCTGCCGGTACAGACAAAAGAAAGATGAAGTACATCTTTTCATTGCTGCTGTTAAATTTTCTGGTTTCCGTCACGGAGGGGCAGAGACTGCCGGGGTTTAAACATTCGAAAAGTTTTGATGAGCAACAGCTTGTGATTGAAGATACGGAAAATGGCACCCGTATTCTTATTAATGCTCCTTTGAAAGGTTTCGGTAAAAAGGATAAGGTACTGCTTGTTTTTTATGCTTTGCCAAACGGCAGTTCCATTGAACATACCTTTGGCAGGAAAGCGGAACCGGGGATTGATTATCGTTATGATATTCAACATATAGGAGCACAGACAAGATTCCTCAGAAACGTGATCAGAGACCGGACGGTTGTTGTAGCCTATCTTGAAAATTCCCGTTTAAGCTGGCCTTCATGGGTGGCAAATACAACTGATCCGCAGGAGAAGATAAGGAATATTGTTGACCGTGTGACCGGGATCTTTGCCCGGTGGGAACCTGAAACAGCGCTTAATGGTCACAGCGGAGGCGGAAGATTTATATTCAGCTATATTGATTCCGCAGAAGAGATACCCTCTTCAATTGTCAGGATCGGCTTCCTTGACAGTACCTATGGCTATGAAGACACGCTTCACGGAAAAAAAATAACAAACTGGCTGATGTCGGGAAGAAACAGATACCTGTGCACTCTTGCCTATAACGACAGCGTGGTTGTCTATAACGGGAAACCCCTTGTCTCACCCACAGGAGGAACCTGGTACAGGAGTAAAATGATGATGAATTATCTTTCCGGCTCTTTTCGTTTCAGGGAAAAGGAAAGAGACTCACTGCAGTGGAGCACATCACCGGGAAGGCGTATCGGGTTCATCCTGAAACCAAATCCTGAAGGGAAAATTTACCATACAAGCCAGGTAGAGCTTAACGGATTTATACACAGTATGCTGAGCGGAACGAAATATGAACAAAAGAATTACACATATTATGGGAAGAGGGCATATTCTGATCTGATAAATGACTCTCTTATAATACCGGTCAGAATGTTCAATATTCCTGTTCGTGACCCATCATCGGAGAGCGGATCTGAATTTATGAACAGGATCAGATCATTATCGCCCGGAGATCGTGAAGAGGAGATTTGCAAAGCTGTTTCATCAGGTAATATACCGGATTTTTTAAGAGATCCGGTGACAATGAGCGGGGAATTCAGGGATTCCACGGGTAAAGTTCTCAGGGTTGTTTATGAGCTTATGCCGGATTATGTTTCGGTCGGCAGCAATGAGGATTTTTGCCGTATACCAATGAATCCTTATACCGCACAAAAAGAGGCTGATAACTTTGGAGCATCATTGATCACATCTGTAATAAGTGACAATATTCACAGATCAGCCGCTATCAGGCTTGAACCTTTTTATTATGCCCCGGTCGGTCATGAAAATGAATCAGTTGAAAAATTTGCTGAGCATAACAGGCAGATTGAAAAACAGCTCTCAGAATCGGGAGGCAGGCACGGGCAACTGATCTCAGGTATCAAAAAGGATGTCATACTGTCATCACGGATAGATGCTCAACCCGGGAAGGTAGTGATCTACGGCTGGCACAGGCCGGACGGCAATCCGATTCAGCCGGTATACAGTGGTCATATATACTGGTATGTTGATTACAGTCATGGTATAAGACTTATAAATAATCAGATACTTATAGATGGCAAACCGAAATTGTTCACTGAAATACTACAGGATCCGGTACTCTTTAAGATCTTTAGTGATGAGGATGCTCCGATGAAGCAGCCTGCATATATACAACCGGGTCAGGACGGGGATTGAATGCCGTTGAAAAAAGGATCAGGCAAGCCGCTTTTCCCGGGAAAAGCGCTCAGTCCGGATCAGATATAAGCAATACAGTCCATCTGTATCAGGTTGTCGGCGGGTGGTAATCCGTTTGGAACAGCAACTGTGGTCCGGGCAGGGGGATTTTTCCCGAAACGGCCTTTATATGCTTCGTTCATTCCATGATAGTCATCCTTGGTTTCCAGGAATATGGTTACTTTCAGCACTTTTTCCATGGAAGAACCTGCTTTGATGAGCTGGGCTTCTATCATATTAAGAACATTGTCGGTATGTACTTTAATATCACCTTCAAGCCGCTGTCCATGTCCTGAAACAAATACAAGGTTTCCGTATTTTGTGAAAGGTGAAAATATGGGCTGGTCCTGAAAATTAACTACTCCGGAGCTTTCTTTTTTCACAGGTAAGCTTGCTTCTGCCCTGGCTGCCAGACCTGCACCGCTGACACCAATGATTGCACCAAAAAGTTTCTTAAGTACTGATCTTCTTTCCGTTTTCATCTTGATAAATTTTTAGTTTCTAATAATATAAAAACCTCCCCCGCGGTTGCGGGGGAAGCACATATGGCTGAATTTTTTTAGCTTTGACTAACGGCTGCCTTAATCAACTCCTCACGTACCCTTGAGGCTACGATTTTGTCCTGCCCCGGCTTCAGCATAAATACAGTAATTACAATACTTTCATTCCTGCCGCCCCGCACTTCAATGGAAGGATCTCCCGTTTGAAGTCTGCTTATAAAATCTCTGCCGCTTACATTGATCTTACTGATATCCCACGAAATTGTCAGGGTGGGAGTATGATTGGCAATAGGAGGTACGGTGACCTCCGTGCTTACTCCGTCTATTTCCTTAGCAGCGTTTTCAATCACTGCAACCCTGTCTTCCCACATTTTCCATTCCGCTTCATGATCCTGGTTGATATATTTTTCCAGTGCCACATACATGCCAATGATTTCTTCCTTGTTTACTTTCATGCCCCGGCCGATAGTACTGGAACGAGGAGGAGCGCTGAGACGTGCAGCAGAAACAAGATCCTTTCTGCCCATCAGGATACCTGCGCTTTGGGGACCACACAGGCCCTTGCCGCCGGAAATACATACCAGGTCAAAGCCCATATCATTATATTTCCAGAGGTTTTCTACGGGAGGTACATCAGCAGCAATATCATTCATTGTCGGTATGTTGAATTTTTTACCCAGGGCAACCCACTCTTCAGCGCTGATCTGGCCGTTAAGGGCTGCATCATTTAGGAACCACATCATTGCAGTATTTTCATTAACGGCATTTTCAACATCCTGAACTGTTTCTACCTCAACAAGCCTGATGCCGGTAAGTTTAAGTGCATGAATATATCCCCAGTTATGTGATTTCTGTGTCAGTACTTCCGATTTCATACCTGTCAGATCAGGCAGCCGGGCTACCTTTTCTGTATCGTTTCCGGTAAGGACACCGGCCATTCCAAGGACCAGCGCGGAGAAGCATCCCGCTGTTACGGTTGCAGCTTCTGCATGACACATCTCAGCAATCCTTTCACCCACTTTATCCTGAACTTCATCCAGGACTGCATATTCTTCAGCTGAAGCAAGCCAGACATCCTTAACTTCTTCATGCATAAGAGAAGCCGACAAAGCTGTGTATGTTCCGGCTGCATTGATGAAGGTTCGTATTCCGAGTTCCCTGAAAATATCGCGTTTTATTTTTGAGGATGTACATGCTGTTGCCACTGTTCCAAAGGGAATAGTGCTTCCGACTACTGCTCCTGATAATGGCAGTATTGTAAGATTTTTGATTAGTTTTCTGCGTTTCATTTCTTTATATTATAATTCTGACTTATAGTATTTTGTTCCTGTTGTGTTTACAATATATAAATTTAACACAAACTGTTTTCCCGGGGCAGGTCTCAGTGATTCATCCTGCCCGGCAGTGCATGGCGCCAGTATCCCGGGCAGGAGGCTTTATTTTCCGGCCCTGTATAAGGGACTTGTCAGTCCGTTCAGGTCATAAACGATTTTTCCGGCGCGAAGGGTTAATTCCGCAGTCAGCTTTTGTGTTCCCATCATTTTTTCCCTGTTTATATCGACAAATCCGAAATTTCCCTTTTCAAGACTGAACACTGCGACATCGGCTTCGGAACCCACACTAAGGTTACCAAGTTCCGGTCTGTTAATGATCTTTGCGGGATACCATGTGGAACGCAGAACAACATCCTGAACCGACAGTCCCAGTGCCATGAATTTGGACATGAGGTTGGCCATGTCCTTGTAT
>JAAYKX010000338.1 GCA_012522155.1 Bacteroidales bacterium | reverse complement strand
GGAGCGCAGTGTATGATATGGGATACTTCACCGGCTGCAGCTGAACTGGAGGAAAAAATGATGATCTGGCTCCGTGATCTTATTGGTTTGCCGGATTATTTCGAGGGAGTGATCCAGGACAGTGCATCAGGGGCAAGCCTGGCAGCAATTATTACAGCCAGGGAAAAGTCTTCCGGCTTCCGGATCAATGAGCAGGGATTTCCCGGCACACCGGTGCTGAGGGTGTATTGCTCCGAACAGGCCCATTCCTCGATAGAAAAGGCTGTAAAAATAAGCGGTATTGGCAAAGCCAATCTTGTTAAGATCCCTGTCAGGAAAGATTTCTCAATGGATCCCGTATTGTTTGAAGAAGCTGTATGGGACGATATTCAAAAGGGTTACAGGCCGTGCTGTGTGGTAGCCACTGTGGGAACCACCGGAACAACGGCTGTTGATCCGCTGCGGGAGATAGGTGAAGTCTGCAGCAGAAACAATATATGGTTCCATGTTGATGCCGCTATGGCAGGAACGGCACTTATACTGCCTGAATACAGCTGGATGATTGACGGCAGTGAATATATCGACAGTTTTCTGTTCAATCCCCATAAATGGATGTTCACAAATTTTGACTGTACTGCTTTTTTTATAAAGGATGCAGGCCGGCTTATCAGAACATTCGAGATACTGCCCGAATATCTTAAAACCCGTACCCGGGGTCAGGTTAATGACTACCGTGACTGGGGAATACCGCTTGGAAGACGGTTCCGTGCACTGAAACTCTGGTATGTGATGAGATCATACGGTACCGTGGAACTGCGTAACAAAATCCGCAGTCATATTGAATACGCAGCAAATCTGAAGAAAATGATCCTTGCCGAAGATGATTTTGAAATACTGGCACCGGTAGTCATCAATGTTGTCTGTTTCAGGTACAGGCCGGCGGGATACAGTACCGAAAGGCTGAATGCTGTCAATGAAAAGCTCAACCATACCCTGAATGATTCAGGGAAGATATATCTTTCCCATACAATTGTCAACGGAGACTATGCATTGCGTATGGTTACCGGCCAGACAGACCTTACATATGCACATGTTGAAAAGGCCTGGGAACTTATAAAAACCACCGCAAGGGAAATTACCACCTGATACGATTAATTCCTGATCTTCCGATACTTGTTCCGTAAATATCAACACTGAATATTGCTTCAATAAATGGTGATGCGAAGTCTGCTGACCATGCTGCCTGAATGCCGGCAGATATCATGTACGGAAGCCTCAGTACATGAAAATCAGCTATCAGTTCGCCGCCAAAGGATTTGAATGATTCGGCATATTTATGAACATGGTCAACGCTGAATCCTCCTGAAGGCCCATGCTTTAAATAGTAATTGTTACTGCCCCTGGCAAAGTCATAAAAGATACCTGCACGCAGACGTTTCAGATACAGCAGGCTGCCGATGCTGAGGTCGGGATAGGCAAGCGGAGCCTTGTAATCACCTGAAGCAAAGAAGATCTTTTCGGATATTATATTGCGGTAGCCTCTTGGAAAATGCAGTCTGTTGGTCCGAAGAAATTCAGCAGTTTTCTGCTGTTCTCCTTCCAGTCTGATGCGAAGGGAATTATTGGCAAACAAACCTGGGAAAAAGAATGCTGTCTGCAGACTGGCTATGGGACCATAAAGATTTTTGTCCCGGGGATATGACGAGTAATGAATATCAATAACCTGGGCATATACGGGATATATGTCACGCATCGAGGATTTACGGGCATTGTAAAAGAATAATCCGGCTGCAGCCAGGGTTTGTCCGTAATCATATGATTCTTCTTCCTTAAGATATATATAATTGTTCCGGAATGACAATGAAAGGGATGGCTGAAAGAACTGACTGTATTTGCCGCTTGAAAAACGAAGGGGAAGGGATAGTGAATTGGTAATATATATGCCCCGCTTTGGTGAAAGGGGATGGGGATCATCTGATGCTGCCCTGAGTATCAGCGGATCGTCACCGTAATGAATCCCTGCATCAAATACGGGATACCATCCTTCCCATCTTATTCCGGAATGAAGCTTATGAAGCCCGTCACTGTATTCGTATCCTGCCGACGCCGTTAATGTGCTCAGGTGATTCTGGCTGAAGACCGTGAATCCCGGCCTGACAGACAGCGGATCAGCCCTGATCTCGTCAATATCCGCATAAAAAGGCATCCAGCTGTGAATATCAAAAAGATGTTGCCATTTCCTGTATTTTTCCGTTACATATTTTTTTGGTTCCGGCTGCTGTCCCTGAGCTTCCGGCTGTTTTGCCTGTGGTTCCGGCCGCTGCCCCTGAACTTCCTGCTTTTTTCCCGGTATTCTGATCCTGTCAATAAGAAAAGCTGAGCCTTTATTGGGGTCAGAATCAGCTTCCTGCACTGCACTGTATTCAGAATCAGCTTCCTGCACTGCACTGTATTCAGAATCAGCTTCCTGCACTGCACGGCCTTCATTATCAACTGCCTGTTCTGCACTGATCTCTGAAACACAGAGATTGTTTCCCTCGGGGGAATAATTGCAGAAAATGATTTTTTTCCCGTCGGGAAGGGGGTCTGTTGCTCCGTAGAACACACTGGTCATCCTGATAGTCCTCCTGTCGGGTGTCTGCACATATATATTTTCAGTACCGGATTCAGAGCTGACATAAAAAAGGGAATCGTTCCTTATTGTTGCCGACTGATAATCCGTATGACTTTCAGGAATAAGTTGTTCCCAGCTCATGCCGGACATGTTGAAAGAAATGATCCCTTCCCCGCCGGCAGTAAGACTTATCATGCTTATTTTGCCGCCATCATCCGACCACCTGGGATTTTGCAGGTAAGCATTGCCGGGAGCGGGTACTGAACGGATTATTTTTCCGCTTCTGCGGTTAATCAGCACCAGGTTGTTCCTGTTGTCTGTGGTATTTTCGCTTGCAGCAATGATCTCCGCATCAGGAGAAATTGCAGCCGCCATATATCTTGTTTTCCGCGAAAGCTGTCTTATGGTCCCATCTTTTGTATCCATGAGCCTGATGACGGAATAATTTCTGTTTTCCCATCTCGGATCAGGCCTGGTCTCGACCCATACAAGAATTCCACTGCCGGATGATATCACATAGGGGTATATGTTTCCCGGCAGCAGGATCTTTTGTTCCGTTCTGTTGCTGATGCTGACGGTGACAATTGCAGGGGGCCCGGAAAGGGATGTCCTGACTGCTGCATATAAGTTCTCATCAATCCTGACCGGGCTGTAATAATTGATATAATTGTTTCCCTTCGGGGGATTTATTGTTTCATAATCCTTTGGTCTGTGAGTCCTTATTTCATTTTTCCATATGACGGAAAGACTATCAAATGTTTCATCGGCCAGCGTCTTTTTGGTTTTCCCAATATTATGCCGCAGGCTCAGATTCATGGGATTTAAAAGATAAGGTGCATTTGCCGTCAGTCTGAGGGCCCTGTCCCATATATCCGGATCATAGCTGAGTCTTGACCATGCCATGATCTGGTAGCCTGACTGGTAATGGTCCGGTATGAAATGCCTGTATGAGCCGTTTACCAGCTGGTCATATTTATACATTTTTTCTTTGCCGAGACTGATGGCTTTCAGATGTTTCTGGAATGATGCAGCCCTGCCCCTTCCGGAGCGGGTGAAGAAGGATTCATTGAATACCGCATCGCCTTCCATGAACCATTGCGGGACCAGTGAAGCCACCACACCCGGGAACTGCTGACCAAAAAAAATGCTCATCACCCGGGAAAAACCCCTGCTGAATGATTCCATCTGGTAAACATGGGTCAGTTCGTGATATGCGAGCTGACTGTTATGGTCAAGAGGTATTGAGTTCTGTTCGGGAGTGGGATAAATTTCCATTCTCCGGGGAGCCCAGGCAACGTATCCGTTTGAGTGTGTTGTATGACTGTGAATTATTACAGGAAGGCGGTATCTGCCGGCAGGAGCAGGATATGACATTTCATCATGTGCATCTTCAAGTGTACGTGCAAATTCAATTCCCGCAGTATTATACCCTTCAGGGAAAATGATTCTGAAAGAGCCGGTCTTTATCTGAAGCCATTTCAGTCCTGCCGGATCCTGACCGGTATTATAATATTGTGCTGAAAGGAGTAATGAAATACTGAATAATATAACTGATATTACAAGGCTTTTAATTTTCATCAGATCAAACAATTCTCAAAAATAACAGATTAAGCGGAGCGGTCATGAATGCCGGGGATAAACAAAAAATTCAGTACTTTCGTGTCTTCGGAGAAAAGACAGGACATATCAAATACAGGGTCAATGAAAAAATATAAGCTGATAAATGATACAACGGGCTGGGGGGTATTTGCAATAGCTGCTGCTACTTATCTTCTTACTATGGAGCCGACAACAAGTTTCTGGGATTGCGGCGAGTTTATTGCATCCGCCTACAAGATGGAGATAGGTCATCCTCCCGGAAGCCAGGTATTTATGGTGCTTGCCAGGTTCTTTACCCTTTTTGCCGGGGGAAATGTGGAAAATGTTGCTGTAATGGTGAATGCAATGTCAGCTCTTGCAAGTGCCTTTACAATTTTGTTTTTATTCAGGACCATCACCCACCTGGCCAGAAGGATTATTATAAGAAATGAAAATGAAGCTTCACTGTCCAACATTATTGCCGTCATGGCTGCCGGCGTCGTGGGAAGCCTTGCATTTACCTTTTCAGATTCATTCTGGTTCTCTGCTGTCGAGGGGGAAGTATATGCCACATCATCCTTTTTTACAGCCGCCTCCTTCTGGGTAATACTGAAATGGGAGGATGCGGCGGGTGAAAAGTATGCCGACCGCTGGATAATACTGGTGGCATATCTCATGGGACTTTCAATAGGCGTACACCTGCTTAATCTTCTGGCATTTCCGGCCATAGTACTTGTATATTATTTCAAAAAGTCGGATTTTACATGGAAAGGACTGGCAATATCTCTCGGAGTTTCATTTATAATTCTTGCTCTTCTTATGTGGGGCATTATTCCCGGGATAGTCAGAATATCATCCAGACTGGATTTGTTCTTTGTAAATAAACTGAACCTGCCCGTGAACAGCGGAATGGTTTTTCACAGTATCATTCTTGTGGTGTTGTTTACAGCAGCGATCTATTATACCCTTAAATCGGATGACAAGGTGAAAAACGGCATTATTGCAATAGCTGCCGTATTTTTTACCGGGGCATGGGTGATTTCCGGATCATTATTGCTCAATCTCGTTATTTTCCTTGTACTGGCAGGAATCATCTGGTATATCTCCGCCAGGAGCAGGGTCACTCTCAATACTGTGATCACGGCCCTGGCAGTGGTTCTGATAGGATATTCCTCTGCGGCAATAATTGTGATAAGGTCGTCAGCCAATCCGCCGCTGAACGAAAACAATCCTTCAAATCCCTTCAATCTGCTGTATTATTTCAACAGGGAACAGTATGGAAGCCGTCCCCTGATACGGGGTGCTTACTACAATGCCCCGATTCTTGACTACCAGACCGGCAAACCTGCCTATGCGCTTGAGGATGGCAAATATATTATCACACACCATGAACTGGAAAGGGTTTTTGATGAACGCTTCTTTACCTTGTTCCCGAGGATGTGGAGTGCTCAGTCTGACCATGAGGAAATGTACAGGCAATGGGGAGGAACGAAGGGTATACCCATTCAGGTGACCGACCAGTCGGGGGAGAAAACCATAGTAAGAAAACCCAGGTTCAGTGAAAATCTGAGGTTCATGTTAACTTATCAGTACGGCTATATGTATTTCCGTTACTTTATGTGGAATTTTGCCGGTAAGCAGAATGACACACAGGGAACGGGCGGGGCCGTCAACGGCAACTGGATCTCCGGAATCAAAATCCTGGATGAGCCAAGGCTCGGGACAAGTGACCTGCCGGCGGAACAAAGAAATGACAGCTCAAGGAACAAATATTATCTCCTGCCTTTTATCCTGGGCCTTACAGGATTATTTTATCATCTCAACCGCGATATAAAAAACTGGTGGATAGTAATGCTGCTTTTCATCATGACCGGAATAGCAATTGTTTTTTACCTTAACCAGTATCCCAACCAGCCAAGGGAACGTGATTATGCCTATGTAGGATCGTTTTATTTCTATGCTGTATGGATAGGCTTCGGAGTACTGGCCCTGTTTGAGGCTCTTTCGAAGCTTACGGGCAAAAAAGTTGCTGCACCGCTTGCCGGTATTCTGTGCCTTGCTGCTGTTCCGGCCGTTATGGCCGTGGAGAACTGGGATGACCACGACAGGTCGGGCCGTTACCTGGCACGCGATATTGCATTCAATTACCTCGAGTCATGTGCACCCAATGCCATTCTGTTCACAAACGGGGATAATGATACATTTCCCCTGTGGTATGCCCAGGAGGTTGAAGGAAGGCGGACTGATGTGAGGGTATGTAATCTGATGCTGCTCAACACCGACTGGTATATTGACCAGATGAAAAGGAAGACTTATGAATCGGATCCGCTTCCCGTCACGCTGCATTCCTCCAAATATTATGATGGTATAAACAACCAGGTGTTCATTGTGGAAAAGACAAAGGAGGCAGTTGATATAACCACGATTATTGACTGGATAAAAAGTGAGAATCCTGCAACAAAAGTCAGGGTATCGGCAACAGAGATCCTTGACATCATTCCCTCCAGGACAATACGGATACCCGTTGATGCCCGGAAAGTCATTGAATCAGGTACTGTTAGTCCTGAAGATTCTTCCAGAATAGTTCCCTACATTGACATTCACCTGAAAGGCAATTCAATAATGAAAAGTCAGCTGATCGTCCTTGACATGCTGGCACATAATGACTGGAAGCGCCCTGTGTACTATGTTACGGGATATCATAACGATGCCTTCGGACTGGAAGAATATTTTCAGCTCGAAGGACTTGCCTACCGGCTGGTTCCGATCAGAACCGAAAACAAGGGCTGGCTTGATTACGGCAGGATTAAATCTGACATCCTTTATGATAATATGATGAATAAATTCGTCTGGGGCGGCGCCAATGATGAAAAAGTGAATATTGACTATCATCACAGGCGTACCCTCACGGTTGTAAGGGCAAGGTTGAACTATGCAAGGCTTGCCGGGCAGCTTGCTGCCGAAGGCAGAAAGGAAGAGGCCCTGGGGGTACTGGATCACTGCATGGAAGTGCTTCCTCTTTTCAATGTACCCTATGATCCCTATTTCCCGGATCTTATCGAAGGCTATTTCCTGGCAGATGATGCTGGGAGGGCAGTAAGCCTGGTAACAGATTTCTGCAATCATTATTATGAGACACTTGAATATTATCTGAAGCAGAACGATTATATAGTCAGTTCGGCCCTGTACGATATACAGCTGGCCCTGCAGCAAACTTCAAAAGTGGCTGATATATGTGATGCTGCCGGCCTGGAAGAGCTGGCTGATGAGATAAATGACAGGGTTACTGCTTATTATGTTACCTATATGGGTATGCAGGCACCGCCTCCCGACGTGGAGCCCGGTGAGCTTCAGCCGGCCAGGTAATGACTTGAAACGCTTTCGAGAAGGTATTTCTCCAGCAGGGAGAAATTTTTGCCGGGCAGGATAGGCTTCAGGATATATTCATTGCAACCGGCCAGGAAGGCTTCTCTCTTGCTCTGATCGGATGCATAACCGGTAACCATGATTACCGGTGCCTTTCTCCCTGATTTGCGGAAGACCCTGGTACATTCAATCCCGTTCACCAGGGGTACAAGGAAATCCATAAACACCAGGTCAATCCTGTCATTTCCGCTTCTGATAAAATCAACAAACTCTTTTCCGTTGCGGAAAACCTTTATGCCGGCACCCGAATTTCTGAGCAGGGTTTCATAGTACCTTACCGATGGAAGATCGTCTTCCACAATGACAATTTTCTTGTCCTCGAGATTAAGACTATTGACTTTCAACTATATATCAGACTTTGTATTGCAACTGTAAATTTACGACAAGAATCATAGGAGAACCCCTGATCGCTCTGCATTTTTAAACAACTTTTCAACATGATGTAAACAGGCAGGCTTTCAGCATCGCTGCCATGCTGAAAATGAAGACTTCCGTACATGTCAGTTCCGGAATTTGTCAGAAGGGATTTCAATTTTTCAAGGTTGTCCTGTTTTAAAAATTATTAAATATTCAGTCAAAGCGGGCGGGACGGTTTTAAAAAGCTTATAATGCTTTGATTTTATGGAAATGCATGCATCAAATTGTTAAATTGCATGTCATTTAGGTGGTACTAAAAAAAATATATTAACGAAATAATTCTTGATTGTCATGGAAGAAAATAAAATGAAAAAGCATGTGACTGTGGTGGGGATAATTCACATTGGCTTCGGATTTTTAGGCCTGGTCGGGGCTTTGGCCATATTTTTTGCCATCTATTTTGCAAGGGGCTTCGTTACAGATGTGGAAGCAGCCGATATGGTCCTGGCATTTTTGTCAATCAGCCTTCCTGTTCTGATAGGTTCTTTGTCAACACTCGGACTGGTGGGGGGAATAGGACTGATCTTACTCCGGCCCTGGGCACGTTACCTTATAATTGTGGTTGCCGGCCTTGGCTGCATCAACATACCCATTGGTACCCTGAAGGGGGTGTATTCCCTATGGGTACTACTACAGGATGAAAGTATCAGACTCTTTTCAGGACAATGACATATTATCCGGGACGGGGAAGTGTACAGGGAATGGAACCGAAACGGGATCCGGCGTACCGTGACAGGAAACGATACCGGAACGGCACCGGAATCGGGAAGGTAAAGAAAGGGATGGGAGTTGATTCGTAACCTGAACAGGAAACGATACCGGAACGGCTCCGGAATCGGGATGGTAAAGGAAGGGATGGGAGTTGATCCGGAACTTTTTGGAGGATATGTTCTATATTAGCGATAAAATGGAACATGAATGACGGATGACAATAAAATAATTTTTTCAATGCACAGGGTAAGCAAGACTTACCCGCCGCACAGACAGGTTCTTAAAGATATTTCCCTTTCATTTTTCCTGGGGGCGAAAATCGGGATCATAGGTCTCAACGGATCAGGAAAGTCAACCCTTTTAAAGATTATTGCCGGGGTGGAGAAGGCGTATCAGGGCCAGCTTACTTTTCTTCCGGGTTATACTGTGGGACATCTGCCCCAGGATCCGCTGCTTGATGAAACAGGAACTGTTAAAGAGATTGTTTCGGAAGGAGTGAAGGAAGTTATGGGATTTCTGAAAGAGTTTGAAAATATCAGTAACAGTTTTGGAGATCCCGGGGTTTATGAGAATCCTGAAAAAATGCAGCAGCTGATGGACCGGCAGGCTGAGCTGCAGGAAAAGATTGAATATCATGACGGCTGGAATATTGAGTACAGGATTGAAAGAGCAATGGATGCCCTCAGATGTCCGGAGGGTGATATCCGGGTCAACATCCTTTCGGGCGGTGAACGCAGAAGAGTGGCCTTATGCCGTCTTCTTCTCAGTCAGCCTGATATCCTTCTTCTTGATGAGCCGACCAACCATCTGGATGCTGAATCAGTCCAGTGGCTCGAAACGACTCTGAAACAGTATAAAGGTACCGTGATATGCATCACTCACGACAGATATTTCCTGGATAATGTTGCCGGCTGGATACTTGAACTTGACAGAGGCGAAGGGATACCATGGAAGGGAAATTATTCCTCATGGCTGGAACAAAAGGCCAGGCGTCTCGAAATTGAGGAAAAGGGGAATATAAGACGAAGAAAAATGCTGGAAAGGGAACTGGAATGGGTCAGAATGTCGCCCAAAGCCAGGCATGCAAAATCCAGGGCAAGGCTCGGGGCCTACGAAAACCTTCTGAACCAGGATGTAAAACAGCAGGAAGAGAAGCTCGAGATCTTTATTCCCAACGGACCCCGTCTCGGGGATAAGGTAATAGAAGCATCAGATGTTGCAAAATCATTCGATGACAAGCTGCTTTTTGAAAACCTGAGTTTTAAGCTTCCCCCTAACGGTATTGTCGGAGTAATAGGTCCCAATGGAGCAGGCAAGACTACCCTTTTCAGAATGATAATGGGGCAGGAAGAACCGGTTAGAGGTATTTTCGAGACAGGGGATACGGTAAGTCTGGGATATGTTGACCAGGCTCATTCGGAAATTGATCCTGAAAAGACTGTTTATGAAGTTATCTCCGGCGGACAGCCTGATGTGATGGTCGGAACCAGGATGGTCAACGCAAGAGCCTATGTGGCGAGATTCAATTTTACCGGAGCCGATCAGGAAAAGAAATGCGGCGTATTGTCGGGCGGTGAAAGGAACAGGCTTCATCTGGCCCTCACACTTAAATCCGGAGCCAATGTCCTGCTGTTGGACGAGCCTACAAATGATATTGACGTAAACACATTGCGTGCACTGGAGGAGGGAGTGGAGAATTTTGCCGGCTGTGCAGTGATAATCTCTCACGACAGATGGTTCCTCGATCGTGTTGCAACGCATATGCTGGCTTTTGAAGGAGATTCAAAGGTGGTCTGGTTCGAGGGTACTTATTCGGAATATGAAGAAAATTACAGGAAGAGGGTTCCCGATTCAACTCCGAAAAGGATCAAATACAGGAAGCTGGTTTGAAAAACCATTCTGACTCCGCGTTTTTACAGAGTAGCCGGAATAGTGCCCTGTGGCATGATCACCATTTCACGGAGCTTCTTTTAATAACCAAGTGAAAAATCCTTTTCCGTTGCAGGAACACCTTCCTTCATCCACTGCGGCATCGGCTCCCCTTTGAGATAGTGGGCGAAAAACTGTGACATACGTTTCTGGAAATCAACTTTGTTGGGATGTTTCAGGGGCCAGTGGGGTTCTCCGCTGTAATTAAGCAGCCATGCCGGCTTGCCGAGTCTGCGGAGTGCTATGAAATACTCGATTCCCTGATACCAGGGTACATGCCCGTCTCTGTCATTAGCCATTATAAGTATCGGGGTGTTCACCTTGTCTGTGAAGAACAACGGAGAATTTTCCCAGTAGGTATGCGGTGCTTCCCAGATTGTTGCTCCGATACGGCTTTGCTGATGTTCATACTGGAATGATCTGTTCAGTCCTGTTTCCCATCTTATTCCGCCGTAGGCACTGAACATGTTCACCACGGGCGCACCTGATTCTATTGCAGCAAACAGATCGGTCCGGGTTGCAAGATAGGCAACCTGGTATCCGCCCCATGAATGGCCCTGTGCTCCTATATGTTTCTCATCCACAAAACCTTTTTCAATAAGTGACATTATTCCCGGAATTACGCAGTTATATGCGCTCTGGCCGGGATAGCCGTCTTTGTAGTGAACATCCGGATTGAAAACAAGATAACCGTTGCTGGTATAATAGTGATAATCTATTGTTGAGCGTCCGGGTTCCGGAATGCGGTGACTGAAGAGTCCGGAAGAGCTTTTTTCGTAAAAGTTGACTATCATGGGATATTTGCGTGAGGGATCAAAACCTTCCGGCTTGAACAGCAGTCCTTCAGTCTCCCTGCCGTCAAGGGATGTCCATCTGACAAGTTCAGCCGTACCCCACAGAAATTCTTTCTGCCCGGGATTGGCATTTGTCAGCTGTACCTTACCGCTAAAGGACAGATCCGACAGGTAATAATCAGGAAACAGTCCAAAAGTTTCGATTGTATGGATTATCCCTGATCCTTTCCTGGCTTTAAGAGGTCTCCCGTACTGATAATTTCCGCCGCTGAGATATTCCGGTGCATTTTTTTTCCTGAGGTTGAGGGAATAGAATGCACTTCCCTTGCTGTTTTCATCAAATGCGGACAGATACTGCAGGTCTGCAGGATCAAAATAATCATTTTCCGGATCGAGATTCATCAGGTTGTAAGTGATTTTCTTTTCTCTTCCGTTAATGGTAATGTTCACCGGATCTTTTTTGGCGGCAGGATCAAGTGACCAGATGTCATACCTGTCGGATATCAGAAAGGCCCTGTCCGCTTTCAGCCATCCTGCCGGAGGATAGGACGGAGGCAGGTCAGGGACGTCATGCAGCTCATTGTGACAGGGAAGTACTGAAGGACTGGTAAGCCTGTATTCCTTTCCGTCTGCAATATCGTATGAATACCATGAACTGTCGGGACTGTGATACCAGTACAGATACTTTCCGGCAGGGGAGGGCTGTATCCTTGCCCGGTAATTTTCTTTGATCTTCCGGGCTTTACCGGTAAAAATATCCACCAGCCAGTAATCAGTTCTTGTATTGCCGCCTTCCCACATCGATTCGAGCTGATAGGGCAGATTTGAAAAGGCCAGTATATCCGGGGAATCACCCTTGTCAATCATCCTGGTATCAGGCATCTCCGGGGTGGCAAGCTGGACCACCGTCTTCCTGTCACAGTGGAATACGGCTGTGTAGGATTTTTTCATGTCGCGTTCCCTGGCAATGACCTGAACAGTATGCAGCTTTCCTTCGGCATAATGCCACACATCCACATTGGGCCGGTCCTCGTCAAGGACTGTCGTGTCTTTGATTTTATATTCCGGCGATGTGCCAAAAAAGAGCCGCTGGCTTTTCTCCCCGAAAACAAGTTGCCCGTTTTCATTTATAATCCAATTCTCCGGTATTCCCGGAGTTCCCTGGTTTGCAGCAAGTCGTGCATTTCCTGATCCGTTCCACCAGAACAGGGAAAACTCATTTCCACTTTTGTCTTTTACATCAGCTGATACCAGGAAGGCAGCCCTTTTGCCATCTTTTGTAATTGTAAGCTGCCTGAACCTGCCCTTTCCGTTGAATATTTCATTGCGTCTGTTCTTATCCAGATCGATCACCAGCACTCCCGCACCATTACCCTTCCCGTCACCTGTTGTTGAACATACAAGAACCGGGGCTTCTTCGGCAAAGACATAGGATGTAACGAATTTAACAGTATCTGATGATGCATTGTTAAGATTTCTGATAATCAGATGATAGCCATTGTCGTCCGATTCCCTGACGGTTTTTCTCCTTTCTGTGGAAGAAGTATCGGGGTCCTGTATATTATCCGGTCCGGATACCTTTTTCACGGGCTCACACTGATATGCAAGCCATCCCGGCCATTTTGCCGGCAGCTTAAATGATTTGATACGATGTATTGTGTCTGTGGAATTTCGGGAAATATCAAATATACCCAGGCTGTTTACCGGCATATCATCCTTTTTGACTTTCTTCAGTTTAAGTTTTTTAATTTCTTCTTTCGGCGTTGTTATCGTGAAGATCATAAAGCGGGAATCAGATGTAAACCTGATACCTGATGAATAAGGAAATGATGCCTTTTCAGATCCTTTTGCGTCATAAAGCCTTACAACCGGATCTCCGTCCCAGGGTTCGTAAACAAATCCGCAAAATGATCCGTCATCGGAAATAATATTTTCCGTTATCCTGTTCCAGGCAGACAGATCATCAATGGTCAGAGCCCTTTTTGTCTGGGAAGAAACTGTCAGACTGAGAGTCAGAAATAATAAGATCAGAATATGGTTTTTCACAGCAGCTGTAGTAATGTTTTGAAAATGAATCATCTTATCCGGATAATTTAAAGTATTGTTTTGGAAATCATTGTCATTCTGTTTTTTTG
>JAAYKX010000337.1 GCA_012522155.1 Bacteroidales bacterium | reverse complement strand
GAAGTTTCGGCGAGCCGGAAATGCAATTCAATGCTGCTGCAATCGGAAAAAGCGTATCCTTTCCTGCCGTTTCGCCTGATGGCAGATCAGTGATATTTACCCTTCATGACTATGGTACTTTTTCGATATGGCACAGGGAAGCAGATTTGTATATTCTTGACACTTCAGGAGGAGAGGTTTCAAAAATGCCGGTTAACAGCGATGAGTCTGAAAGTTATCACTCCTGGTCCTCAAATGGCAGGTGGCTCGTATTCAGCAGCAAGAGGGATGACGGACTTGCCGCACGACCTTATTTGTGTTATTTCCATTCGGCCGACAGCATTGGAAAACCATTTATTCTTCCGCGGAAAGATCCCCGGGTTTATGCCCGGATGAAAAAAACATTCAACCGGCCGGAATTTGTCAGCGGAAAGGTTGATGTTGATCCGCGGGAATTTGAAAAGGCTTCCCGCACCGATCCGGTACAGGCAGTCTGGACAGGATCTTCCGAACTTAAAAGCATTCAGGATAACAGGTACGGAAATGAGAAATACTGACAGTGCTATATGATGTCCCCTGAGAATAAAGATATCACGGATAAGGCTGAGAGGATACAGGATTGTTTTATGGCTACAGCCCTGTTTGTTGTGTCTTTCCTGTTTTTTTTCTTTTTCAGAAACACCCTGTTTTCGTACCAGGAAAGTACATCACTTTTTATATATACAGGCGAGTACCTGGCAAAATTTACGGATAAACCCGGAGGACTGATTGTTTATCTGGGAAATTTTCTTACCCAGACTTACTTTTCACCCTTCTGCGGTTCCTTTATTCTTGCCCTGCTTAATGTTTCCCTCTGGTTTATTATGGCCGGTGCAGGAAATTCATTGAATGCCGGTCTGCTGCTGAAAAGGATATTGTTTTTATTCTTTTTTGTTCTGCTGCTGTTATTCCAGTCGCAGTATGAACATTTTATTCATTACAGTCTGGGCTTCCTGATGGTGGCGGGATATTTTTCACTGATTGCCTCAGCGGACGGAAAACAGAAGAGATTCATTTTTTTAAGCGGATTACCCCTGTTTTACTATATTACGGGATCCTTTACGGTTTTATTTGTATTGCTCCTGTCTTGCTGGTCACTTATTTACAAAAAGGGATATTTCCGTTTCCTGGACCCCCTTTTGCTGCTGCTTGTCAGTTCTGTCACTTTTTTTGTTTTCAGGAATTATCTTTTTTATCAGCCTTCCGGAACACTGGTCTCTTATCCGGTTCCCTTCACCTCATTCAGGAAGCTGCATTTCTCCATGATAATTCTTGCATTGTTTTTCGTTTTCCTTCCTCTTATTTTTAAACTGACTGCTCTTATCAGAGTAAATGACAGGATCCGGACCTTTCTTTTTCCTGCCTTTTCACTGGTACTGTTACTGCTGCTGCTCTTTTTTTCCATCAAATTTCGAAATTCCGACCTTGTAAGAATTATCCGGCTGGAAGAAATGGTTGCGCGGCAGGACTGGAACGGAGTTATAAGACAGCAGGAAGAATCACCTGTTGCAAATCTGATAGCCCAGTATTATTACAACCTGGCATTATCAGAAAAAGGACTGCTTTGTGAGAGAATGTTCAATGCGCCGCAGGACTTTGGTGCAAATTCACTCTGCCTTCCCCGGCTTAATGAATTTTATAACCGTTCAGTTCATTTTTATTATTCGGCAGGGCTTATCAATGAAGCCCGCCATCTGGCATACGAGTCGATGGTCGCTTACGGTTACCGCCCGGGAAATATTGATATGCTTATTAAAACGGAACTTATTAACGGAAATTTCCGGGTTGCCGAAAAGTATATAAGTGATCTCAAAAAAACCCTTCATTACAGGAAAAATGCGGATAAGTATCAGAGAATGCTTTACAGGCCGGAAGCTGTAAAGGCTGACAGTGAACTGGGCCCTAAGTATATGTTGTTACCCGGGCATGATTTTTTTATCAGGCCTGATGACCGTGAAAATATCAATTTGCTTTTTCTGTCGAACCCCTTGAATCTGAAAGCTTTTGAATATCGTCTCGCCCGGATGCTGCTTGAAAAGGATTATAAGTCTGCAGTGCATGAAATCAGAAGAATGAAATTTCTTGGTTACAAAACCATTCCCAGACACCTGGAAGAGGCTGTGGTTGGTTATGCAAACATAAGCGGCCACATGCCCGACCTGGGCGGCCTGAGTTTAAGACCTGAGGCAGAACGGGATTTCTATGAATACGGATCAGCCTATAATCTTCATAGCAGGAAGAAGGAAAGCCTTGACCGGGAAATGAAAAAAGTCTCAGGGAAAACATATTGGTATTATCTTCAGTTCAAATAATTATTAATAATTCCTGCTTACGGCGCATTTGGTATTTTAATTGTCATCAGGAATTACAATATTGCAGAATGTTATTGTTTCGTTTCCCGGTCAGAACATTTTACAATACCGGACAGGAATGCGGGGCACAGACTCTGATCAACACAGAATATCACTTGGCTAATTTTAAAACAAGATAACATTATGAAAAAAACAGTTGTTACAGGCTTATTGACATTATTCCTGCTTGCTGCCCTGGCTCAGGAAGCTATCATCAGCGAGGAATACATACCCTTTACCACTTATTCCTTTAATGATCCGGATCCCGTTGCCCGCCCCGGATCCATTTTTCCATATTTCAGGTTTGACGGATTCTCATATTCTCCGGAGGTGGTGAAGCATAAAATGATAGTACTTGAGAACAAGTGGATCAAGGTGTGGGTTGCTCCGGACATAGGAGGCAAGGTATGGGGTGCACTTGATAAAAAAACCAACAAGTATTTCATATATCACAATAATGTGGTGAAATTCAGGGATATTGCCATGCGGGGACCATGGACTTCCGGAGGTATAGAACATAATTTCGGATCAATAGGTCATGCGCCCACCACATCAACACCCGTTGACTATTCCTGGCAGAAAAACGATGACGGGAGTGTCTCATGCTTTGTCGGTGCCATAGATCTGGCTTCACGGACTGAATGGCGTGTTGAGGTGAGAGTACCGAAGGACAAGGCATGGTTTGAAACAATATCCCACTGGAATAATCCGACTGACCTGAAAACGTCCCTTTATCATTGGGAAAATGCTTCGGCTGACGGCACAAATGATCTGAGATTCTATTTTCCTGGCAGTGCAGAAATCGGGCATGGCGGTGAGCCGGGTGAATGGCCTGTGTTAAAAGACGGAAGGGATGTGTCT
>JAAYKX010000336.1 GCA_012522155.1 Bacteroidales bacterium | reverse complement strand
GAATAAACAAAAACAGAAACGGTCAGGGCAATAATCAACTGTTTCATCTGTGTTGATTTTTATTTAAAGATCTGTTTCACCGGGCGTCCGATCCAGACCTGGGGCTGTTCAAGATTGAAAATATGTGCAATGGTTGAGGCGCAGTCATACTGCATCATACTTTCATTGAATGCACCTCCCTGTCTGATATTTTTGCCTGAAATAATAAACGGAGTTTCCATTTCAGCCATGGTTTTTCCTCCGTGTCCCTTATCTATTCCGCCATGATCCGATGTGACAATGATAATGCTGTTGTCATAAATGCCGCTTTCCTTCATTGTGGAAATAATTCTGCCGATGTAGGTGTCAAGTTCCTTCAGCATGTCATAATAGGCCGGTGTGTTGTGTCCGTCGGCATGTCCGACATGATCAGGGTTATCGAAGATAATGGCCGTGAGTGCCGGTTTTTTCTCCCTGATATATTTCTCAGCCATTTCGCATAGTGCAGTCGGATTATCCAGGTAATCCTGGGCCAGGGCAAAATAATTCAGCGTCAGGGTATCGACAAGATATTTTATTCCTTCCCATTCATACATCACCCCGATTTCAGCCGTTGGTGCTGCATCCCGTAGCAATTGAAAAATATTCGGAAAAATTCCGTTTTTATTCACTTCACGTGAAGGAAGCTCCGGGACTTTGGAACCCCATTCGGTATATCCGTGAAGCTCAGGTCCTGCTCCCATGAATATTGATGCCCAGTTAACAGCACTGGATGACGGGAGAACACTCCTTTTCTTCAGGGTGTAACATCCCTTGTTCATGAGTTCCTTTACGTTTGGCATGTCTGCCCTTTCAACGCTGTAGGCACCCCAGCCATCAAGGCCGATAAATACAACATGTTCCGCTTTCCATCCGGTTTCGGAATTTTTGTTTTCATCGTTTTTGCAGGATGTAAGAACTGCAGCGGAAAATACTATCAGAATAAGCAGGTTAAGAAGTTTTTTCATGGATTCAGATTTTGTTTTGGTCAGTCATTTCAGTTTTTGGAGTCTGCAAGGCGCATGTTTTTTCAGGTTTGTTTTTGTTTTGCACGGATGTCATGCAGGTTCAGACCGGATGTTTATTAATGATTCAGTCTTCTTTTGCTAAAATAATAAATGATAATGAGATTATTTGAATAAAAACACTCATTTTTAAAATTGAAGAAACAGGCATGTATGCAAAAAATATGTTGTGAACAAGGTGGTGGAGAGGTTATCAGCAGGTGTTGCGTGATGTATGGAAAGGGATTAAATTTGTACCGCGTATTATTATGGACAAAAAATATCTTTGCGGGCTCGGTATTGATGAGATCAGTGATCTGGTCAAAACGGCTGGTTTTACCCGCAGTCAGGCGGTTATTGCCGCGGGTACGCTATACAGGAATGGTGAAGCCGGGCTGTATAAGACAGCAATGATACCCGCGGCAATGAAGAAATACCTACTGGAATCGGCTTCACCGGGAATATATTCCCCCGTTAAATCGGAGAAGTCTGCTGACGGTACTGTGAAACACCTGTTTGTTTCCCCTGAAGGAAAGAGTTATGAATCTGTATACATTACGGAAGCAAAGCGCAGAACTGTATGTGTTTCCTCACAATCGGGATGCAGGATGGGATGCCTGTTCTGTGTTACCGGAAGATATGGCTTCCATGGCAACCTTACGGCCGGGGATATTGTAAACCAGGTAATTTCCAATCCGTTCAGTGATAAGGTCACGCATGTGGTTTTTATGGGGATGGGCGAGCCGATGGATAATTTCGCCAATGTTCTTAAAGCTGCGGGTATACTGAAAGCCGAATGGGGACTGGCGATCAGCAGCAGGAACATTACCATATCGACGGTTGGGATAACATCTGAGGTGAAGAGATTTCTGGAGGAAAGCGAATACAACCTGGTATTGAGTCTCTATTCTCCTTTTCCCCGCGAAAGAATAAACGTTGTTCCTGCAGAAAGGGCATATCCGGCCAGGGAGATTATAAATATAATGGCTTCCGCTCCGCCAAGGAAGAAAAGGCGGCTGAGTATTGCCTACGTAATGATAAAGGGAGTCAACGACAGTGAGGAGCATCTCGGGGAGCTGAAAAGTATCCTTGCCGGGACCGGCATAAGAGTTAACCTTTTGCCTTATCATATCACTGGCGGTGATTCATGGATACCCCCAGGTG
>JAAYKX010000335.1 GCA_012522155.1 Bacteroidales bacterium | reverse complement strand
GAAGGACTCAAGCTCTGTTCCGTTAAGGACTGCTTTCCTGATATACATATTTTTTCGTGAACAGTTTTCTGCTTCTATAACGAATTTACTGCCTCTGCCAAATCTGTTTCCAAGATCAATCTCTATCCTTTTAAATATGGGACTGGCTAATTCGTAAACGGGACTGATCCTGCAGCCGCCGTCTGTCTGAAACAATCCCATTGATGCCATCAGGAACCAGGCACTCATCTGACCCTGGTCCTCATCCCCGAGATAGGCATTGGCAATACCTGATCCGTAATACCTGTCTATAATAGATCTTGTCCACTTCTGGGTCAGCCATGGTTTTCCCGACCAGTTAAACAGAAAGGAAAAATGCATTGACTGCTGATTTCCCTGAACAACCGGATAATTCCAATACTGATCATTCGGTGCGTTATATCTCCATTTCTCACTCTGCTCAAAACCCCATTCCAGCCGTTCATTGAAACGATCCTTCCCGATAACATCTACGAGGGCGGGCACATCCTGGGGCACAAAATATGTCATCTGCCATGCATTGGCTTCAACATAATGGGTGTTGGCTCCTGAGAGAAAGGGATCGAAATCCTTTATCCATGAACCGTCACTGTGTCTCATATGACAATAACCATTTTCGGAATTTACCGCATTACGCCACCAGTAACCGCGTTCATTGAACTTCCGGTAGTCATCCTCTTTTCCCAGGGCCCCGGCCAGCTGACCAACCGTCCAGTCATCAAATGAATATTCCATACTGTTGGAAAACCTTCCCTTGTCATAGGGAACATATTTATACCGGAGATACGGGACAAGATCCCTGTTTCCGGCAAAACCATCAAAAACTTTCTGTGCCGGGGTGGTCTGCATTTTAACCGCAGCTTCAAAAGCCTTGTGTGCATCAAAATTGCGGATTCCCATCTGATAGGCACTTACAATAAGCGGTATTTCATGCTCAGCAACCATTACCGGGATATAGTTCATCCCCGCGGGCCCTTTTGCAAGCCACCCGTTGGCATCATACATTGCAAGCTGTGAGTTAACCCATCGCTCTGACCATTCAGGCGTTACCAGGTTCCAGAACTGGTTAAGGTTCCAGAATGTGTTCCAGAATGCATCACATCCCAGGGCAACATGACCGGGATTTTCAAATTTCCTTGTTAAACCGTCGGTAGAGACCCATTCTCCGTTTACGTCGGAGAATATGTTCCTGCTGCATAAAGCCCTGTAAAAATTATTATAGAAACGGACTTTTTCAATCCTGTCATTTGTTGTCACACGAACCCGTCCAAAAATTTCGTTCCATGTATTTTTATTATTGTTTCTGACCGCATCAAAATCCCACCCGAAAGGTTCCGATATCTCTGTTTCAAGATTCAGTGATGCATTGGAGAGGCTGACATAGGAGATGCCCGACCTGAGCTGTACAGCAGAGTGTTTCCGGGTATCAAATTCCAGGAATATCCCTGCATCCCTTGCATCCTCTGCCATAAGGGAGTCGGAATAAACTATTTCCCCGTCAAGCCAGCTTCCCATCATTTTGAAAGGACGGTCAGTCTCAAGCACAAAATGTACCGTATAATCCTGTTGTGCATCATTGCTCCAGACCCGGGGAGCAAACTGACGGCAATAACCTTCAATCCGGTTCTTTCCTGTCGCTTTTATTCTTATCTCCTTCAGCTCATAACTGTATTCAGCAGGCACTTTTAAATCGACAAGTATTCTTGAGCTGTCCCTGCCGGAAGGAAAAGTGAATTTAAAAAAACCACAGCGGGTAGTAGCTGTTAGCTCTGCCTTTATGTCGTATCTGGTGAGATCTGCCCTGTAATATCCGACGGGTGCCTCCTCGGTCCGCTTATTGATCCCGGAACGGTAACCTTCCTCTTCCAGGAGCTCGTCTCCTATCTTTGTGATAAGCCGGCCATTGGAAGCAAAAACACCGAGTCCCCCAAGGGTCCATTCATGAATATGACTGAAAGTGCCAATACTCTCAAAAGAAGGCTCATAGCCTGCCTGCCAGCCGGGATTCTGATTGTCCGGACTGAGTTTTACCATGCTGAAAGGCATCCAGGGACCGGGTGCAATCATCCATCTTGAATGTGCTGTTCCGATTCTGGTATCAACATAATCCGCAAGAGTCCCGGTTTTTTGAGGTGAGCGTCTCACAGACCCTTCTTCAAGCAGAACATCACCGGAATATATTTTATATACGGATTTTCTTTTTTTATCTGTTGCCGGCATCGGTACTTCAAACTGACTGATCCCTGATTCAACTCTTTCCCTGAAAATCTCTTTCCCGTCCAGTTTCACACTGATT
>JAAYKX010000334.1 GCA_012522155.1 Bacteroidales bacterium | reverse complement strand
GTACCATGCAGATATGGAGGATGAAACCAGACGGATCAGCAATGGAACAGATGACCTTCGACGGATACAATGACTGGTTCCCCCATATTTCTCCTGACGGGAAATGGATGGTATTCCTTTCATTTCCCCCTGATATAGATCCGAATTCCCATCCTTCATATAAAAGAGTAATGCTCAGGATGATGCCGGCATCAGGAGGAGAGCCGGAAGTGATCGCATGGCTCTACGGAGGTCAGGGAACCATCAACGTTCCGTCATGGTCGCCCGACAGCAGGCAGATAGCTTTTGTCAGCAATTCAGGCAGATAACAAATATTCATCTCATGACCAGGAAAACAATCCGTTGCGGAATAGCCGGTTCCGGATTTGCAGCAAGATTTCATTACGAGGCATTGCTGAGGGTTTTCAGTGTAAAAGCCGATATTACGGGTTCATATTCCCCGACACGGGAAAAACTTGAACAATTCACCGGTCCGCGTAAGCTGAAAGCCTATGACAGTATTGATGACCTGATTGATGATGTTGATGTTGTTCATGTCTGTACTCCCCCGTCAACACATGAGCCGATTGTTGTTGCAGCGCTGGAAAAGAACAGGCATGTCATTGTGGAAAAGCCTTTTACAGGATATTTTGGAGACGGAAGTCCTTCTTTCAATGGTGATACCTTTCCAAGGGAAAAAGGACTCCGCGAAGCTCTTGCAAGTGCCGGAAGAATGCTTGAAGCAGAAAAAAGAAGCAGGGGAAGGATCATGTATGCCGAAAACTGGATCTATGCTCCGGCCATTATGAAGGAACGTGACATGCTCCGCAAAACCGGGGCACAGATAATCCGGATGCATGGCGAGGAATCCCACTCAGGATCCCACTCCCCCTCATACGGACAATGGAAATTCTCCGGAGGCGGATCGATGATCGGAAAAGGCTGCCACCCCCTGTCGGCCGCCCTGTACTTCAAACAGGTTGAAGGTCTGACCAGGACCGGGGATCCGATAAGACCGGTTTCCATAACAGCCCGCACACATGCAGTGACCCGGATGCCGGGCTATATTGATCAGGGTCACCTAAGAACCTCCTACACCGATGTTGAAGATTTTGCCCTCATGCATGTGGTTTTCGCCGATGGTACCTTCGCGGATATTTTTGCAAGTGAACTGGTGCTGGGAGGAGTGCATAACCGGATAGAGGTAAACACAAACAATCACAGGACTATCTGCAATATAAGTCCCAACAATGCGATGCAGGCATACACGCCCGACGAGAAATATTTCAGGGATGTTTACATCGTTGAAAAGACGGAAACAAAACAGGGATGGTCATCTGTTTCGCCTGATGAAAGCTGGTTCACCGGCTATCAGCATGAGATGGAAGCATTCTGCCGTGCAGCCGCATTCGGAGAACCTGTTGAAAGCAACAGCATTCTTGCCGCCGATACGGTTGCTGTAATATATGCCGGCTATCTTTCGGCCGAAAAGAAGGGAGCCGAAGTAGCTGTTACCCTTCTCCCGGGCAGACCGGCATGATGCCCAGGCAGCCGGCTGCTGTTCTCACCCTGCTATTATCCGGGCCAGTCTGTCGCACAAATCCTTCAGTCCCTCAGGCGTATTTCCGCCCGGCTGTTCAATGGTTGCCCAGTCCCCGTAACCGATATCATCAAGGGCTTTCATCACTTCCGGCCAGTTAACATCACCTTCAAGAAGTTTTACCCCGAATCCTGCCGATTTGCCCTGGCTGTCACCTATCTTCCTGCTGTATTCCTTGATATGGATCTTCGCGATCCTCCTGCCCAGTATCCTTATCCACTGTTCGGGCCAGCCGTAAACAAGGACATTTCCACAGTCAAAATAAAAGCCGACAGCCTCGCTGCTGAACTGATCAACATAACTTGCTGCCTCCACAGGGCTCAGCAGAAAATTATTCCAGACATTCTCAATCGCTATTCTGACCTTCAGCTTTTCAGCCAGGGGAATGGCCTTTTTAATCTCCTCCGCGGACCTCTTCCAGCATTCATCATATGTCACGGTTTCATTTACCCTTCCCGGAACAAGAAGTACTGTAT
>JAAYKX010000333.1 GCA_012522155.1 Bacteroidales bacterium | reverse complement strand
GTGTTAAATCCGGGCGATTTCAATACGAACAATTCCCTGGGCCGCCATGAATTTCTTCCGCCAGAAAGTGAAGATGACCCCTATGCTGAACAGTTTAAAAGAACCCTCGGCATAATTGAAAGGGATGAAACCACCGGCCGCGGCCCGGAAGTCCTGGCAAAAAAAATTGTTAAAATAGTAGAATCCAAAAATCCCCGGCAACGTTATATAAATGCATCCTTCGATCAGAGACTTGCTGTCCTGCTGAAGTATATCCTCCCCGGCAAATTATTCCGAAAAATACTGGAAACGTATTACAAAATAGAACGGTAGCGGTGATGCTCCTTGGCTTCAGTGAAATGCATAATCAATTTTAAGTGTAAAACTATTTCCCGGAAAACTCCTGAAGAGTTCAGAAATCTGTCCACCGAGAGACTGTCTGTATACCGAATCATTCCGGGGAGAAAGCGGATTGCTCTCCTCATCCCTGTTACGGGAATGGGTCCAGACGAAATAGATTGCTGAGCCGGGCCTGTATTCCCAGCGGGCCACAAAATTGGATTGCAGATGTTTATAACTGAAGTCCCTCTTTTTCGGATACATGGAAAAAGAAAGCAGATTGTCAGGATCAGCAAGAATACTAAAATTGTCATATTTTCCTTTTGCAAAGAAAAACTGTGTATAGAGCTGCGTTGAAAACTTACTGGTAAAGGTAAGCGATCCTCTCATTGTGAAATCAATTGCTCTTGTATCACGTGTTCCGAAAACCGGCACATAATAAATGCCGGGCTGGTATTCATCTGCTCCGGCAAGTATGCCGCCCAGGATCCCGTTGTCATCGAAGACGGTAAAATCCGCCTCATCCAGCTTATCCGGAGATGTTGAGCTGTTGCCTATTTTCCAGTTATTATTATCAAACATGAATGTCTCATTTGATGCCCAGGCGGTTTTAGTATCTTCCCAGCTGCCTTTTATACCTGCCTCCAGTGAGAGTCTTGTTCCGCTATTAACAGTACCCTGTAATTCAAGCACGTATTCCGATGCCTTGTTGTCATATCTCTTCACAGAAACTTTCGGACTGATCTTGCGGTTCTTTCTGTCATCACTGGAGAACTCTGCCGATAATTCCACAGCCCTGGGCTTTGCCCAGACTCCCAGACCCCTTGTTTCCCAGATATCATATCCCCCGAGCAGATCATAAAATGTGGTTCCAAACTTAATCTGCCTGAAATTATTGGTAATAAAACCCGGTTTGATATAAAACTCACTTCCCATGTCATAATGTTCAAGAATGGAAAGCCGTCTTGAATAATCGCTGATAATCTCACCTCTCTGAAACCTGCCGAATGGTTTTCCTCCCTTTATCTTGTATTTCCCGTTGGCCCATATCTGATACCAGTTTTGCTCAAAGCTGATCCATCCCATATCATTTGGATTATACTGATCGGTAAACATCAGGAAAGCCACATGCCCGTCAATTATCCCCTGTCTCTTCCTGATCACAAGACTGTTCATCATACCTTTCTGGTCATCTGTTCCCGCAACAAGGGAATTTCTGTCAGAAAAGGCAAGAATCCCTTCAAAGCCAAACCTGTTGTTTTTAAAGCGCAGATCCCAGTCAATCCCCCCTGTCATGCTCTGCCATCCCCTGCCCTTTCCGGCAGGACTGTAATAATAAGTAAGTATTCCTCCGGCGGATGAATAATTTCCTATTCTCTGACTGGCCCGTAACAGGGTATAATTGTTTACAGGCCTGAAGCCCTGCCCGGCAGTTACTCCCAAAAGGCCGAAAGACAAATCTTTCCGTGTCCGGCCGCTAAGTTTTACAGCTGCTATTATGGGCTCATCCGTACCAAAACGCCTGGAATAGTATAATCTGCTGAATCCGATGCCAAACTTATAAATATCGGCACCTTCCAGGAAAAAGGGTCTCTTTTCGGGAAAAAGGGTTTCAAAGGCAGTAAGATTAAGAACGGCGGGATCCGCTTCAATCTGCCCGAAATCAGGTCTTATGGTTGCATCAAGGATTACATTGGGACCTATTCCGATCTTGATATCGCCTCCTGCATTATACTTGAAAATGTAATCTGCCGTTCCCGGCTTATTCTCATTTTCGGATATTTCCAGACCTGCAAGCATATATGGCCTGACCTGAATATTTCGTCTGGGTTCAATACCCCGGATCCCGCTTATCCCGCCATAGGCCGACACAAGGTTGTTCCTCCTGCTCCGGGGTATGTAGGGCCATTCGGAAACCTCGCCGGAATTGGGGATTCTCCTGAGGAAATAGATACCCCACGTCTGAGGATCCTTTCTTGTGTATCTGAGCATATTATATGGTATACGCATTTCAACTGTCCAGCCCTCACCGGTGACCCGGACCTCTGAAAACCATATTGCATCCCACGACACATCAAGACCCGGTGGCAGCAGTGGATTAATTTCACTGGAACTGACTTTCCTGCCGTCATCCTGCAGGCCGTCAAGCTGGACTCCGGCAGCATTTACCGCAAAAGTGAAGGCAGTCCGGCCGCTATAGTAGGAATCTATTGATACAAGGAACCAGTCAGCCCTGTTGTACTCATCCCTCCGTCCCAGGTTATTTTCTATATTTTCCCCGGAATCATAAAGCATGGCGCCAATATAGAGGTCGTCCTTGCCAAAGAGTATACGCACCTCTGTTTTAAAGTCTGACTCAACACCCTCCAGGGGTTCGTACTGAATAAAGCCGGAAACCAGGGAGGCATCCTGCCATGCAGGTTCATCCAGATACCCGTCAATAGTGACAGGGGATACTGTTGCAACGGCTGTGATCGGGGATGCTGTTGCATCGGCAGTGGCCGGGGATGCTGTTGCATCGGCAGTGGCCGGGGATACAGTTGCATCGGCAGTGGCCGGGGATACTGTTGCAGCGGCAGTGGCCGGGGATACTGTTGCAGCGGCAGTGGCCGGGGATACTGTTGCAACGGCAGTGACCGGTGTGACCTGCTGTGAAAACAGCTCAGGCGTTAAAAGCAGAATAGCTGGGATAAACAGGGTTAACACTGATTTATGCATATAAAAAGATCAAAGGTTTACAACTGCCACACCACAGGATCCTGAACTTAAAGCCTGTCAGGACAATATGAACATGACAAAACATTTCCCATTCCCCTTAGGGTGAACACATATTTTTCGCAACTTTAATCACCGGCTTCCTGTTTGTTATGTCAACTCCTGTTTTACTCAAATACAATTACTTAAATTAACGTTTCCAGATTTCCGGCGAATAAGTGAACAGCGAAAGAATATATTTTTTACTTTTACATCGTTTTACCGGCCCGTAGCTCAGCTGGCAGAGCACATGACTCTTAATCATGGGGTCGAGAGTTCGATCCTCTCCGGGCCGACCAGGGAATATACAAACAGATACACCGGTACCGCTTGCCGGCAGTGCATCAGGATCCTGCCGGCGGAAGCTGACCTGATTCTACCGTTTAAGAAGACGGAGAATCTTTTGGGCACGCAGGGAATAAAATCCGGAATCCCCTGCAAGTGATTCAAAACACTCCCTGGCTTTATCCGTTTTTCCGGTCCTGACAGAAAGCAGACCCAGATACCACTGCGCATCTTTCAAAAAATCCCCGGGCTTCGCAGAAAGTGCGTCAAGGATCATAAAAGCCCTCTCATACTCATTCAGCTCAATAAGTGTTATTCCCAGGTAAAACTCAGGCATATCCGGCACGGGAGAGGTAAGCAGTGCTTTTGAAAATTCCACTGCAGCCATCCTGTAATTACGATTCCTGTAATTTTCCAGGGCAGATCCCAGGTCTTTATCATACAACTGCACTGAACTCCTGGTAATAACCGGCACAGCAAAATAGGGCTCATAATATTTACTGAACAGCCTTTCAGGATCATCTGCAGGATACAAAATCCTGATAAGGAAAAAAGCAATAAGGGCAGCTGCCGCTGCAATGGCTGTCCACCGGAAACCCGCTGTTGACCTCCTGTGATCCTTTTTTATCAGTGTTACTTCATCAGGCTCCCCGGCCCCGTCTGCCTTCTGAACTGAATCAATGACAAAATCAGTGATCTCCTTATCCTTTTCACTCTGCCCGGCTTCCTGCTCCCTGCGCTTTCTTTCATGCCAGTCCCTCACCCATTCGGCAGTAATGCAGTCAATCCGCTTATGGCCACTTTCCCCTCTGTCATCCGGAACACTGTCACTGAGAAATCTTCGTATCTCACTCTCCCCTGTTCCTTCTTCCATAAACCCGGAGAAAAGGGATTTTACATATTCATAAGTTTTATCATATGCAGGATCACATTTAATATCTTCAATATCTGAACTGGCTTTAAAATAATCCCTTATCCATCCCAGAAGCAGTTTGTCGCCCGGCGGCAGCAAAACGGGATCTTCCTGATTTATATGCCTGTCCTTTGATTTCATCTTCTGCCAATTGCCATATCTGACTGCATGCTGTCCGGTGATGACGGGGCCAGGCTTTCTGACAAGCCCTCATGGTTTATTATTTTCTGATAGTCCGGATGCCTTTTCACCTTCTTTATAAGTTCCGCCTGTGCCAGACATTTCTTTTTTCTCACATAGCCATAGGAATACCCAAGTTTCTCCGCAATTTTACGCGGAGGAAGCTCTTCCCAGTAAAGCTTCAGAATCTTTCTTCCTGCTGGATCAAGTGTTTCAAAGGCGGCAAGGAAAATGGATTCATACAGGCTGCTGTCCATAATCTCAGTAAAATCATCCTCATCATCATCTACTTTTTTAAGGAAATAATTTTGTGCTGCCTTTCTTTTTGTCAATACTGATTTCCAAAGATTTTCACAAACACAATAAAGAAAAGTCTTGAATTTGCATGTTAATTCAAAATCCCGGTTGTCAAGCTTCTCTATCATTATCATCAGACCATCCTGAAAAATGTCCATGGCATCTTCCTTCGAGCCGCCCATACGGGAAACCATCAGACAAATCATAGGCAGATAACGGTCATGAAGGAAGCGTATCACATAACTCTGCCTGCTGCGCAGGCATTCGATTATTTCACTGTCAGTGTATTCTTTCACTAAGCCATACTCTTTCAGGAAGAAAATTTATTAACTAAAAATAAGAATTTCCGGCTGAAAATGAAAATATATTGAACAGGAAAATTATAAGGATTTTCAGTATCACAATGACTGTCAATTATATTACCAAAAACAAGGCCGGATAACCAATTTCCGGTATCATTTTTATATTTACAAAAAATATTTTTTTATTCAGAAATTCTTCCTAGCTTTGTTCTCTGATGAGAATGATTCTCCCTTAAGAATGATTCTCTCATAACAAAAACTCTCTCCGAACAAATGACCCGGAATAAGCCATCTTGTTCAGGCTTCATTTGTCCGCAACAGGAATTCAGTTGTAACAGCCTGCATCAGAAAACACAACAGGCAATAACAGATAAAAATACCAGTATTGGCAGATAAGAACATCATCAGGATACTTACGGAAAACGGGCTCAGGGTAACTCCCCAGAGAACTGCAATTCTTGAAGCTATCATGAATCTTCACACTCACCCTACAGCTGATGATATAGTTCAGTATCTCCGGTCTTCCCATACCAATATTCCACATGGAACTGTTTATAAGATTCTGGATAAATTTGTTACAACGGGCATTATCCAGAAAGTAAAAACCGACGGAGACCTTTTAAGATATGATGCAGTCAAAGCACGGCATCACCATCTTTATTCATCTGTAAATAACTCTATTGAGGATTTCTATGACGATGAACTGGATAAAATCCTTTCGGATTACTTTGAAAAGAAAGAAATCCCCGGTTTCATTGTGGAAGATTTTAAACTGCAGATAATCGGTAAACGGGAAAATAATCCGGAAAATAAGCGGGAAAACAATCCGGGAAATAAACGGGAAAATAATCTCTCCGGGAACACTAAAATCAATAATCAATAACTAATTTTGATGGTATAACAATTAAAAATTCGACTATTATGGCAGAAATTGGAAGAGCAATTGTAAAAATGGATGTTGACGAACTGATCAATCTCCTTAACAAGGCGCTGGCCGATGAATGGCTGGCTTACTACCAGTACTGGATCGGGGCAAAGGTAGTTAAAGGCCCTATGAAAGATGCAGTTATCAGTGAACTTGAAGAGCATGCACTTGAAGAACTTGCACATGCTGATCTGCTTGCAGACAGGATCAACCAGCTTGGCGGCACACCGGTTCTTTCACCCGATGAATGGGCAAAGATCACCAACTGCGGATACGAAATACCTGACGATCCTTTCGTGGAAAAAATACTTGACCAGAATATCAAAGGGGAACAGTGTGCTATCCGTACCTATGACAAGATTTTGGAAATCACAAAAGATACCGATCCGGTAACCTACAATATCGTACTCGGGATCCTTACCGAAGAGGTCGAACATGAAGAAGAACTTGCCGCACTGAAGGAAGATCTCGAAATGATGCTTCTTAAAAAACAGTAATACACTGAGCAATTATTCCGGTATAAAAGCCGGGAAAACAATTGCGGGGCATAATACAACAAATAATCATCAATAATCAAATAATAAATTAAAACAGAATTATGGAAGAAAAAACCTTTTCATTACCACTCATTGGAGATAAAGCTCCTGAATTTAAGGCAATAACAACACAGGGTGACATTAATTTCCCCGCCGACTACAAAGGCAGCTGGGTAATTCTTTTCAGTCATCCCGCGGACTTTACCCCGGTATGTACATCGGAATTTATGACTTTTGCCAGCATGGAAGAAAAATTCAATGAAGCAAACTGCAAGCTTGTCGGTCTGTCGGTTGACGGCCTGTACAGCCATATCGCATGGCTGAGGACGATCAAGGAAAAGATCGAATACAAGGGCATGAAGGATATTGAGGTCACATTCCCGCTGATTGAAGACATTACAATGGAAGTATCACACAAGTATGGTATGCTTCAACCGGGAGAAAGCTCAACAAAGGCCGTCAGGGCTGTCTTCTTCATCGACCCCGAAGGCATTGTACGCACAATTATTTATTATCCTCTCAGCCTGGGGCGTAACTTCGAAGAATTGTACAGGGCACTCATCGGCCTGCAGACAGCCGATGCGTTTTCAGTAGCCCTTCCTGCCGACTGGCAGCCGGGTGACGATGTTATCGTTCCTACCGCCGGAACATGCGGAGTGGCAAAAGAACGTATGGAAAGCAAAGAAGATTTAACATGCTATGACTGGTTCTTCTGCACCAAAAAGCTTGACAAGGAAGAAGTCCTGAAAACCGTTCTGAAAAAATAAACAAAAGCAAATAATCTTTGTTGTTTACCTCTGTGTTGCCCTGTGTTCCGTTTTCACTACCGGACACAGGGACCCGCAGAGTTTTTTATTAAATATTTATATCTGCGAACATGGAAATAACCTTTGAAGGAGGGAAAGTGGTGACTGCCCACACCCGTGAACATAATATAAGGACAGATCAGCCGCTGAGCAATGGAGGCACAAACAGCTCACCCTCTCCCTTTGACCTGTATCTTGCATCAATAGGGACATGCTCGGGCATCTATGTAAAATCATTCTGCGACAACCGTAATATTCCGGCTGACGGGATCAGGATCATACAGACGGTTGAATGGAACAGGGAAACGCGTCTTCCTTCAACAATAAAACTGGACATAAGACTTCCGGCCGGTTTTCCCGAAAAGTACAGGGCCTCCCTGATTCATGCTGCCGGACTTTGCCTGGTAAAGAAAAGCATAGCCGACCCGCCCGGATTCGAAATAAGCACATCAATGCAGGAAGACAGGGTTTCTGCCACCTAAACGATATACATGTTTATCAGCTGTTCATAAAGTTCCTGTCTGCCACTGATCGCTGCAGGTTCTCCGTTACTGACAGCAATATCGTGAAGCTGCTCAAGAGTCAGGCTGCCTTTCTCAAAATCCTTTCCGCTTCCCTGGTCAAAGGATGCATAACGCTGTCTTCTCATCTCCAGGTAAGGAGACTCATTGAGTATTCTGTCCCCAATCAGAAGAGACCTGGCAAATGTATCCATTCCGCTTATATGAGCAATAAAAAGATCTTCAGGATCAGTTGAATTTCTCCTTACACGGGCATCAAAATTAATCCCGCCGCTGGTAAATCCTCCTGCCTGCAGTATCACCATCACTGCTTCGGTGACCTCATTAATACTGGTGGGAAATTCATCCGTGTCCCATCCGTTCTGATAATCACCTTTGTTGGCATCAATGCTTCCAAGCATACCGGCATCAGCAGCAACCTGAAGATCATGAACAAATGAATGACCGGCCAGTGTAGCATGATTTGCCTCAATGTTAAGCTTGAAATCCCTGTCAAGACCATAATGGCGTAGAAAGCCGATCACCGTGGAGGAATCGTAGTCATACTGGTGCTTGGAAGGCTCCATTGGCTTGGGTTCAACAAGAAAAGTGCCGGCGAACCCGTTTTGTCTGCCATAATCCCTTGCAAGCGAGAGCATCATTGCCATATGGTCAAGCTCTCTCTTCATATCGGTATTATGAAGACTCATATAGCCTTCTCTTCCGCCCCAGAACACATAGTTTTCCCCGCCCAGCTCAATAGTTGCCTGTATTGCATTCTTCAGCTGTGCTGCCACATTGGCGACAACGGCAAAATCAGGATTGGTCGCCGCACCGTTCATATACCTGGGATGGGAAAAAAGGTTGGCTGTTCCCCACAGCAGCTTCACCCCGGTCTGCTGCTGCATCGTCTTCATCAACGGCAATATCCGCCCAAGGCGTTTTTCTATATCCAGAACAGAGCCGTTACCCACAACATCAACATCATGGAAACAATAAAATCCACTGCCGATCTTGGTAAAAAACTCAAAGGCTGCATCAAGCCTCCTTCTGATTTTCTCATCATTATCCGTCACGCTGTCCCAGGGATAAGTAAGTGTCGGTAATCCGAACTGATCACTGCCGTCTCCGCAGAATGAATGCCAGTAGGCAATTGCAAAACGCAGATGGTCCTTCATTTTCTTCCCCGACACCAGCCTTTCGGGATCATACCACCTGAATGCCAAAGGGTTTTTTGATTCACTGCCTTCAAATTTTATCTTCCCTATCCCGGGATAATACTCTTTTTGAAAATTCATAGCCATATCACTCAGTTTTATTTTGTTTTATTTCATCTGCCGCTCATATTATTTCCTCCAGATACTGAAGCCACCTGCTGAATGCTTCCTCATATTCATCCGTCTTCGTTCTGTCAGGCTCAGTGACCCCCGCCGGTATCAGTCCCGCAAATGCTTCCTTCACCGACATGTAATAGCCGCATCCTATTCCGGCACCCCGGGCAGCCCCGGCAGAACCGTCGGTATTGTACAGATGTATCTCCGTTCCCGTAGTGCAGGAAAGAGCTTCCCTGAAAACACTGCTGCGAAACATGTTTGTCGCAGCTGCCCTTATCACGGCCGGTTCTATTCCCGTTGCCTTCATGATATCAAAGCCGTACCTGAACGAAAAAACAATACCTTCCTGGGCAGCCCTGTAAAGGTGTGAACCGGTATGTATGTTGAAATTAAGTCCGAGAAACCTGGCTCCGACATCTTTGTTTCCCAGCATTCTCTCCGCCCCGTTCCCGAAAGGCAGTACTGACAGACCGTCAGAGCCCGGGGCGACTTTCCCTGCCATATCATTCATAAGGGCATACTGAACATTGC